>DASXKV010000028.1 GCA_036496605.1 Gemmatimonadaceae bacterium
AGCCGTCGCGACCGACGCGATCTACGGGGTCAAGGCGGACATTTTCGCGCCGTGTGCGCTCGGTGCCCTCATCAACGACGACACGCTCAAGCAACTCAAGGTCGAGATCGTCGCGGGCGGTGCCAACAACCAGCTTGCCGAAACGCGCCACGGCCTGCAGCTCGAAAAACAGGGGATCCTGTACGCGCCGGATTACGTGATCAACGGCGGCGGCGTGGTGAACGTCTTCGGCGAGCTGCAGGGATGGACGATGGATCGCGCCAAGCGGAAGGCGCACGAGATCTACGACACGATCCTGCGGGTCTTCGCCATCGCCACGCGCGAAAAGATTCCGTCATTCGAGGCTGCGGATCACCTCGCCGAGGAACGGATCCGGTCGGTGGCGGCACTGAAGCGGATGTGGATTTCGGGGGACCGAGTCTAGTCGCGACCCCCAACGCCTTGTATCTCTCTAAATCTGTGTTCTGCTGTAGTTTCTCGATAGGGTGGTAACCCGTTCTGCCTAAGGGCCTCGAGCCCGTTCGTTAGCCTGGGTGCCACTCGTTATTGATCGCCGAGAGCCCGAACAGTTGCCGGGGGCTGGACCCCGCATCACGCAAGGTTGGGCCACGCCGATCGTTCTTCGCACCGAGGTACTCATGGACTGCTACATCGGCATCGATGTCTCGAAGGCGACGCTCGACATCGCTGCACTCCCCGATGGGGAGAGCTGGACCGTCACGAATGATGACGCGGGCCTCGCCGAGTTGATGCCGCGACTCGTCGCGCTCACGCCGGCGCTCGTCGTCATGGAGGCCACCGGCGGCTTCGAGATGCTCACGGCGATCACGCTCGCCAAAGCCGGTCTGCCGATTGCGGTCGTGAATCCGCGCCAGGTGCGCGACTTCGCGAAAGCGATGGGCCAGCTCGCCAAGACGGACGCGCTCGATGCCGGCATGCTCGCTGATTTTGCGCAGCGCGTGCGGCCGGAGCCTCGTCCGCTGCCCGACGAAGCGGCGCAGCGGCTCGACAGTCTGCTCACGCGCCGCCGGCAGATCGTCGAGATGCTCACCGCGGAAAAGAATCGTCTCGGCTTTGCGCGTGGGCCAGTCAAGCGCGACATCAGCCAGCATATTCGCTGGCTCGAGAAGCGGCTCACCGATGTCGACGGTGATTTGCAGGACGCCGTCGCCGCGAGTCCACTGTACCAGGCGAAGTCGGATCTCTTGCGCAGCGTGCCGGGCGTCGGGCCGGTGACCGCGCTCACGCTGCTCGCGACGCTACCGGAGCTCGGTCATCTGTCGCGACACCAGATCGCGGCGCTCGTCGGCGTCGCACCCATGAATCGCGATAGCGGCACAATGCGCGGGAAACGGATGGTCTGGGGTGGTCGCGCGCCGGTCCGCGCCGTGCTCTACATGGCCGCGCTCGTCGGCCTCAAGCACAACCCGGTGCTCCGCGTCTTCTACGAGCGCCTGCGCGCGGCCGGCAAGCCCTTCAAAGTCGCCGCGACCGCGTGCATGCGAAAGCTGCTCACGATCCTCAATGCGATGCTGCATCAGCATCGCCGCTGGGATCCTCAACACGCTTGACATGCGAGACAGTTGCTAACG
>DASXKV010000029.1 GCA_036496605.1 Gemmatimonadaceae bacterium
CGGTTAGAGCGTAGGGGCCACACCCGTTCCCATTCCGAACACGGTCGTTAAGCCCTACAGCGCCGATGGTACTCCGCTCGAGAGAGCGCGGGAGAGTAGGCCACCGCCGGCTTCTCACACACGCGAACGCCCGTGCAGACAGCACGGGCGTTCGTCGTTCTGCGCCTTCGCTCTGCGTTATCTTTGCCCCATGACTCGCGCCGGCATCGTCACCGTGGCAGGAATGCCTAACGTCGGAAAGTCGACGCTGCTCAATCGAATCATTGGCCAAAAACTGAGCATCGTCAGCGCCAAGCCGCAGTCGACGCGAAATCGGATCGTCGGGATTCGCACGGAGAGCGACGTCCAGATGATCGTGCTCGACACCCCCGGTCTACTCAATCCGGCGTATCCGCTCCAGCACGCCATGCGTGCAACATCGCTCAATGCCGTTCAAGAGGCCGACGTGATCGTCCATTTGGTGGACGCACTCGACGAGGGTGCATCGGCGTCCTTCGCTGAAGCCGCAGGGCTGCCAACAGCTCCGCGCGCGCCAATGCTACTTGCCCTCAACAAAGTCGACGCGCTCTCGAACGAGGCACGCGATCGCCTGCGCGAGCGATATCCGCAGGCGCATCTGATTTCGGCTGCGACCGGTGAGGGTGTGGATGCCTTGTTGGCGGCCGCCGAGCAGCTGCTTCCAGAAAGCCCATTTCTCTATCCCGACGACGAGATCAGCACACAAGCCGTGCGATTCTTCGTGAGCGAGTTGATTCGCGAGACGGCCCTCGAACAGTTGGAAGATGAGGTCCCCTACAGCGTCGCGAGCGAGGTCGAGGAATTCCGAGAGGGGAGCAAGCCCGTCTATATTCGCACCGTATTGTACGTTGAGCGCGAGAGTCAGAAGCGCATCCTCATCGGCACCAAGGGAGATCGCATCCGCGAGATCGGTCGGGTGTCACGAAAGAAGATCGAAGATTTCATCGGCGAGCCGGTGTATCTCGATCTATGGGTGAAGGTTCTGTCGAATTGGCGAAAGAACGCCACCGCTCTCCGACGTCTTGGCTATCAGCTTCCAAAGGAACGCACCCAATGAGCTTGTCTCAGCAATTGCTCGAGATCCTCGTCTGTCCCAAATGCAAGGGCGCGCTCGAGTACCGGGAAAAAGAGTCAGTGCTCGTCTGCCAATCCTGCCGCTTGAAGTATCCAGTTCGGGACGACATTCCCGTCATGCTCATCGACGAGGCCAAGGCTTTTTGAAGTAAGGCCCGGGGGCGGCCAATCACTCATTCAGGCAAGCCGAACATAGGATGGCGCTACGCATTGCGCCTTGGGTCGTCCATTTATGACCGTAGTTCTCCTGTAGTTAGCGCACCGGCAGCTCTCCTCTCTCGCTCGAGCGTCTCTCCGCCTCTCCTCGCGTGGCAAAGACCAACGCACTCGTCTACTCACCAGGCGGTGGCCAGCTGCCAGAGGCGCTTCGCCGCTGGCTGGAGGAATTGGGCGTTCCTATTGTCACCGTGCAGAACGGCGACGACCTGATGGCGCTCGCGCTGCGAGGCCGACCACGGGTCGTCGCATTCGACGCACGACGTCAAAAAGCGCCGATTCTCGGGGCGCTTCGCCGACTCAAGGGAGACTCGTACACTGGCGTTGTCCCTTGCGTCGTTGCGACATGTGAGGACGACGAGACTTTCGCGGAAGCATTCGGGGCCGGCGCTGACGAAGTGATCCGGGAGGGGACGGCCGAGGCGGAGTCGATGACGCGTCTCGATGCGATGCTACGCCGATCGGATCGCGACCTCGTTGTGCATCCATCGACGCGACTGCCGGGCGCCGTCGAGATCGAGGCGGAGATCACGCGTCGGCTCAACGAAGGCAAGCTCTTCGCGACGTGTTACGCCGATCTGGACCACTTCAAGGAATTCAACGATCGATACTCGTATCACGAGGGCGATCGCGTCATTCGCATCCTCGCGAAGATTCTCCACGACATCGTCAAGGGGCTATGTCTTGACGAGGGATTTGTCGGACATATCGGTGGCGACGACTTCATCTTCATTATTCCCGTCGCGAGCGTGAATGAATCGTGTGCCGAGATCGTCGAGGTATTCGACACGTTGATTCCCTATCAATATTCCGAGCAGGATCGGCGGGCTGGCTATTTTTTTGGGAAGGATCGCCGTGGGCAGCTGCATCGAGTGCCGCTCATGACAGTGTCGATAGGCGTTGTCACGAACGAACGGCGACATTTCACACATGCGGCGCAAGTGAGTGAACTCGCAACTGAAATGAAGAGCTACGCGAAGACGCTGCCCGGCTCGGTTTTCTCGATCGATCGGCGACAGGATGGAGTCCCTGGCGCGAGCCAGACGCTTGCCGTCCGCCCCGACAAGATCAGCGCGACGGAGGGGAAGTGAACGTCTCTTGCCCCGAATGTCGTTCCATCTTTCGTGTCGATCCGGCCAAGGTGCCCTCGGCGACGGTGAGAGCACGCTGCTCCGTCTGTGGCGGCGTCATAACGATTTCGGCCGGCTCCTCGATCGAAGATGAGTTTTCTTCAAACTCGTCGGCAGCGTCGAGGCCGGCTCGCGCGCCGGAGCCCGAGGAGGCGATGGCTGCGCAACGAGCGAATGCGGCCCTTGCCGCCGCTCTTCTCGACACGTCGGAGTCGGCGCGGGTACCGAAGGGACCAACTCCCGCGCCGACTCCAATGCCAGTGGTCGCTCCAGAGCCGAGCCGAGTTCAACCAATAGCATCGGCGCCGGCCGTCGAAAGAAGCCCTGTCGCGAAGCCGGTTCCGGCTCCGCCGATGGTGCAGCCGGCGACGCAACCAGCCGGTCGGCCGATGCTTTTTCCGCCGCGACCGATGATGCCAGGCAGCGCACCGGCGCCTGGACTGTCGGCGCGGCCGATCGTCGCGCCACGACCGTCAGGCCCCACCGCCGCGCCAACTGGACAGTCGGCTTCGGCACCGTCGCCTCGTGCGAGTGCGCCCAATCTCGCGGCGCCACAAGCGGCAAGCGTTGCGACCGCGCCGGCACCTGCGCCCGCACCGCGCCCGGCCGCGTCGGCAGGTACGGGGGCGCCGAGCGGCGCGAGGACACCGATCAATCCATTTCTAGCGAACGATCCGCACGCGAAGGCAAGGCGACTCGCACGCGCGCTCGTATCCGATCTCGTCACATACTTTCCGCAGAAGCGGCAAGAGGGTTTACGCGACGGTACGCTGAAGCAGCTCTTCAAGGATGAAATCCAGAAGAGCTATGAGGAGTATGTCATGCAGGTTGGGCGTGAGTTTGCGGAGACGACGCCTCATTTTCAGGATGCCCTGAATGATTTGCTCGCGGGTGGTCAGAAAGCGTTTTGACGGTACGCGGGGTAGTTAGCCGCATGCAGCGGCACTATCTTGCGGGAGTCCGCAGTCACGTGTCGAGCCGTCCGCTGATCCGCGGGCGGCTCGTGTCGTAAGTAAATCCCAGAGGACAACAATGGCGGAGACCGACCGAACGAAGGCACTGCGTGAGAAGGCCGAGAGGCTGGCCGAATTGCGGAGGTATCTTTGACGTCGACGTCAAACGTGAGAACCTAACGACGCTCGAGAATCGAATGGCCGAGGCGGGATTCTGGAACGACCAGCAAGCCGCCCAAGCCGTGGTGCAGCAAGTAAAGGCGCTCAAAGGGTGGATCGACCCGTTCGAGAAAATCGAGGGTCGACTCGGCAGCGCGCAGGATCTGGAAGCACTGTTGGCATCCGATCCCGACGAGGAGATGTCACGAGAGCTCGACGCGGAAATCGCCGCGATGTCCGAGGATCTCGAGTCCTTGCGACTCCGCTCACTGCTCTCCGGGCCTGATGACTTTCGTAACGCGCAACTGGAGATCAGCGCCGGCGCCGGTGGAACGGAGGCGCAGGATTGGGCCGAGATGCTCCTCCGTATGTACACTCGCTGGGCGGATCGGAAGGGCTACACCTACGAGACGCTCGACATGAGCGAGGGTGAAGAAGCCGGAATCAAGGGCGGCGTCATCGAGATCAAGGGGCCGTACGCGTTCGGCTTTCTGAAAGCGGAGGCAGGCGTACATCGTCTCGTGCGCATTTCGCCGTTCGATGCGCAAGCGCGGCGACACACCAGCTTTGCGTCCGTGTTCGTGTATCCCGTCGTGAATCAGGAGATCAACATCGAGATCCGCGACGAAGACATCAAAATGGACGTGTTTCGCGCGTCGGGCGCTGGTGGACAGCACGTCAACAAGACCAGCTCCGCCGTGCGCCTGACGCATATCCCGAGTGGGATCGTCGTCGCGTCGCAACAGGAGCGGTCGCAGCACAAGAACAAGGCGACGGCGCTCAAGATGTTGAAGAATCGCCTCTATCAACTGGAGGCGGAGCGACAGGCGAAAAAGAAGGCGGAGCTCGATGCGACCAAGGCCGATGTGACCTTCGGCAGTCAGATTCGGAGCTACGTGTTTCAACCGTACACCATGGTCAACGATCATCGCACGGAACTGAAAGTCCCGGATGTCCAGCGAGTGATGGACGGCGACATCGATCCATTCATCGAGGCGTATCTTCGCGAATTCGGCGGTCACGGCAGGGGCGGGAGTGCCGCGGCGTGAGCGAGGACCTCAACTTCGTCCAGAAGGCGCGACGAGAAAAGCTGGAGGCGCTAGTCGAGCAGGGCACGCCGCCCTTCGCCTATCGATTCGATCGAACGCATCACGCCGCGGAGGCCGTCGCGCTGTATCCGGAGGGCCAGGAGAGCGACGGCGAGACGGTGCGTGTCGCCGGGCGTCTCGTGAGTTGGCGCTCGGCCGGAAAGACAGCATTTGCTCATCTCGCTGATTCGTCCGGGCGTATTCAGCTCTATTTTCGCCGGGATGTGCTCGGAGACGATGTCTTCGCGCTGACGAAGCATTTCGATCTCGGCGACGTCATCGGGATCGAAGGATCGCTATTTCGCACGCGGACTGCCGAGGTGACGATTCGTGTCACGAAGGTCGAGATGCTCGCGAAGTCGCTTCGGCCGCTGCCGTTCGGGAAGGAAGAAGCCGTCGACGGACAGCTCGTGCGGCATTCAGGACTGACAGATGAAGAGCAGCGCTCGCGGCAGCGGTATGTCGATCTCGCGGTCCATCCGGAGGTCCGTGCGCTTTTTCGCGCGCGCTCGCGAATGATCACGTCGATTCGCTCGTACCTCGACGAACTCGACTATCTCGAGGTCGAGACGCCAGTCTTGCAGCCGCTGTACGGCGGCGCGTACGCGCGACCGTTCGTGACCCATCACAATACGCTCGACATGCCGCTGTATCTGCGTATCGCGGATGAGCTGTATCTCAAGCGTCTCATTGTTGGCGGCTTCGACAGAGTGTACGAGATCGGACATGATTTTCGGAACGAGGGGATCGATCGCACGCACAATCCCGAGTTCACGATGCTCGAGTTCTACGAGGCCTATGCCGATTACACGGTGATGATGGGGCGTGTCGAACGGTTACTCGTTTGCGCGGCGGAAGCGGTGGGAGGGGCGTTGGGACCCGATACTCATGTGCCCGCACTCCAGCCGCCATTTGCGAGGGTCGAGTGGCTGCCGTCGCTCAATGCCGCGTTGGGGACCGATGCCTTCACCGCGGATGACGAAACGCTGCGGAACGCCGCGCGTCGTCTCGGCGTAGAGCAAGTAGACGCGCTGAGTCGCGTGAAGGTGATGGACGAGTTGTTCCAGGGGCTCGTTGAGTCGAAGATCGAGAAGCCGACCTTTGTCATCGACTATCCAGTGGAGTTATCGCCATTGGCCAAGCCGAAGCGGGGCAATCCGCGGCTCACCGAGCGTTTTGAGCTGTTCGCCAGCGGGCGCGAGCTCGCGAACGCGTTCAGCGAGTTGAACGACCCGCTCGACCAACGGCGTCGTCTCGAAGCGCAGGCGCGATTGCGCGCTTCGGGTGACGAGGAGGCTGTGGGAGTGGACGAGGACTATCTGCGCGCTCTGGAGTACGGTATGCCGCCGACGGGTGGTGTGGGGATCGGCATTGATCGGCTGTTCATGTATCTCGCTGACGTCTCGAACATACGGGACGTGATTCTCTTTCCGACGTTGCGTCCGGAATGAAATGACAAGGCTCGAGTTGGCGATCGCCTGGCGCTACCTACGGAGTCGTCGCGGCTCGCGGCTGCTCTCGCTGATCAGCGTGATCGCAATCGGTGGAGTGATCGTCGGTGTGAGCGCGCTGATCGTGATCATCGGCGTGATGAACGGATTGCAGAACGATCTTCGTGAGAAGATTCTCATCGGAAGCCCGGACATCAGAGTGCTCACCTATGGTGAGGACATGGCGATGACCGGCTGGCCGAAGGTCATCGACCGGGTTCGACGCATGAAGCCGGCTGTCGCCGCGGTGAGTCCGTTCGTGCACGGTCAGGCAGTTATCAACAGCGGCCATAAGTACAACGAAGCCGTCTTCTTCATGGGGATCGAGCCCGACGAGCCGGGACTGAATCCGGTGACTCGAATTCGCACCACGGCGCGCGCTGGGAACTTCACCTTCGGCACAACCGACGCGAAGCGGCGGGGTGTCGTTCTCGGTAGCCGATTGGCCGAGCGACTCAACGTCAGCCCAGGCATTGACTCGATCACAATGATTACCGCGGGCAGCGGGAGCATCGACCCGGTAACGGGCATGCCATCGATCCACGCAGAGCGCTTCGAAGTAACTGGAGTGTTCGAGACGGGGATGTACGAGTACGACAACAGCTATGTCTTTATGGCGTTGTCGGCGGCGCAGGAGCTTGCGCAACTCGGGAGCTCCGTCACTGGGCTCGAGGTACTAACGCGCACGCGAGCAGAAGCCCCCGCCGTCGGGCGTGCGATCGAGGATACGCTGGGCTTTCCGTATCGCACGGAAGACTGGCAGGCCCAGAACTCATCGCTGTTTCACGCGCTCAAGCTCGAGAAGTTCGGAATGACGTTCATCCTCCTGCTCATCGTGCTCGTCGCGGCATTCAACATCGTGAGCACGCTGACGATGGTCGTGACGGACAAAACGCGGGAAATCGGCATTCTGCGCGCCATGGGGATGCCAGCACGATCGATACGCAGAATTTTCTTCGCGCAGGGCGTGGTGATTGGGATTGTCGGTACCGTCGCTGGACTGCTTTTGGGTCTGTTCGCATCGGTGTTGATCGATCGGTACAAGCTGATCGCACTAGACCCATCCGTATATTTCATCGATCACCTCCCTGTCGCGACGCAGTTGCTCGACGTGGCGCTGATCGTGCTCGCGAGTTTGTTGATCGCCGCCCTTGCTACGCTGTATCCAGCGCGGCAGGCCGCGAGGTTATTCCCGGTAGAGGCCATTCGACACGAATGACGGTGCTACAAGCAGTTGATCTGGCGAAGACGTACACGGGCGGCGACGGCGGGCTCATTACGGTGCTCGACGGCGTGAATCTGGACGTCGCGCGCGGGGAGATGGTGGCGATCGTCGGGGCGAGCGGAGCGGGCAAGAGCACGCTGCTTCATCTGCTTGGCGCTCTCGACCGTCCAACGCGTGGCCGGATCAGCATCGCGGGGGAGCAGATCGAGGAGCGATCCGACGAGGAGCTTTCGGTCCTGCGCAATCGCCGCATCGGGTTCGTGTTCCAGTTCCATCACCTGCTTCGTGAGTTCAGTGCGCTCGAGAACGTGATGATGCCGCTCCGCATCGCGGGTTGGGACACGAAGCGTGCGCAAGGGCGGGCCGAAGAGTTATTGAGCCGGGTGGGATTGGCAGGGCGGATGAGTCACCGTCCGTCGGAGTTGTCGGGCGGCGAACAGCAACGGACGGCGGTCGCGAGAGCGCTGGCCATCGATCCCGCTGTGATCCTCGCGGACGAGCCGTCAGGAAATCTCGATCACGCGAACAGCTCGCGATTGCACGATCTCTTCGTCGAGCTCTCACGTGACCTGGAGATCGCAATGGTCGTTGTAACGCATAACCGGTCGTTGGCATTGCGCGCCGATCGCGCGCTGCTGCTCGAAGATGGGCGCCTAACGGACACGGGAGTGCGCGAGGTGCTTGCCTGATGCTGTGCGATAGCTGCGGAGAGCGAGACGCCGTGGTTCAGCTCACGCGCATCGAGGGCGGCGAGGTGAAGTTGCTGCACCTCTGCGAGCGCTGCGCCGCCGAAAATGGCGTCGAGACGACCGCGCCGACGAACAAGCATCCCTTGACCCAGTTCCTCGAGGCAGTTCAGCAGCAAGCCGCGCTCACAAGCGTCGATGGCAGCCGGTGCGTGTTCTGCCACACGACGATGGCGGACTTTCGCGCCACGGGTCGATGGGGATGCGCCCGTTGTTACACGACGTTCGAGTCGGGGATGCGCGATTTGCTGCGACGCGTGCATGGCAGCGCAAAGCACATTGGCAAGGCGTATCGGCCGCCGCAAAGCGAGACGACCGAGCGCGGCAGCGCCCTTGGCGAACTACGCGAGCGCCTGCGCCGCGCCATCGAGAGCGAGCAATTCGAGCTTGCCGCCGACCTGCGCGATCGGATCAAAGTGCTCGAATGACGATCGATCTCTCGTTGCTGCCGGATGGCGGCGTCGGTTGGCTCGACGCCTCCGGAAAGCACGCAGACATCGTGCTTTCGACGCGGATTCGGCTGGCGCGAAACGTCGAGGGCTACGCGTTCACGGCGCGGGCACGCGACGGAGAGCGACTGCGTGTGCTCTCGCAAGTGCGGGAGGCGCTCACGTCCCTGCAGGATCTGCAGGACGCGGTGCTCTATCGGCTCGACGACTTGTCGCCAACCGACCGCGCGCTGTTGCACGAGCGGCATCTCGTGAGCAAGGAGTTGGCGGGTCTCGACGCGCAGCATCCCCTTCGGACTGGAGCGGCGGTGTTTCTCTCCGACGGGTTAGGCGTCATGGTGAATGAAGAGGATCACCTGCGGCTGCAGGCGCTCCGATCGGGCTTCGCGCTCGAGGAAGCGTTCGCGGCCATCGATCGGCTGGATAGAGACCTCGGCGCACGTGTGCCTTTTTCGTATCACGCGGAGTTTGGATTCTTAACAGCGTGTCCGACGAATGTCGGCACCGGGATGCGGGCGTCGGTCCTAATTCACCTTCCGGGACTGGTGCACACGAAAGAGATGGGGCGTGTGTTGGCGGGGCTGCAGCAAATGGGGTTGACCTACCGGGGATTATACGGCGAGGGGAGTGAAGTCGTCGGGAATTACTTCCAGATCTCGAACCAGACGACACTGGGTCGATCGGAAGAGGAATTGCTCGATCAACTGCTGCGCGTCGTGGGGCATGTGATCGAGCGAGAGGAAGAAGCGCGACGAGTCTTGCTTCGTGATGCGGGGTATATTATCGAAGACAAGCTCTGGCGCGCGTACGGAACTCTGCGCTATGCCCGAAGCCTCACGTTCGATGAGGCGATGAACTATTTGAGTGGCGTGCGGTTGGCCGTAGGGCTGAAACTGGTCACCGGCCTCAGTGTATATACCCTCAACAAGCTCTTGATTTTCTCACAGGCCGCGCACCTCGCCTACGCCGAAGGACGACCGCTTACTGAGAGCGAGACGAACCTGGCTCGTGCACGGTATGTGCGTAAAGCGTTGGAAGAGGAAGCGGGGACGGTCGGCTAGACGAACGGTCACCCCCGGTAATTGAGGGACACATGAACGGCTACAACTTCACCGAGCGGGTGAGAAAGGTCCTCGCTATGGCGCGAGAGGAGGCTGCGCGCCTCCACCACGAATACGTGGGGACCGAGCATATCCTGCTTGGCCTCATCCGAGAGGGTGAGGGCGTCGCGGCGACCGTTCTGCAGAATCTCAGCGTGGAGCTTGATGAGATTCAGCAGAAAATCGAAGAAACCGTCAAAAAGGGAAAAGCCGCCCAAACCACGGGGCCGGATCTTCCCTATACCTCGCGCGCGAAGAAGGTGCTCGAGCTCGCCATGAGCGAAGCGCGCGAGCTTAATCACAGCTACGTTGGAACGGAGCATCTGCTCCTTGGCTTGCTGCGCGAGGAGAAGGGAATTGCCGCCCAGGTACTCACCGATGCGGGCGTGAATCTCGAAGCTGCGCGCACGGAAACGTTGCGCATTCTCGGCACCGAGATGCCGCAAGGTGGTGCGACGGCGCAACAAGGCAGCGGCGCTCCGCAGGCGGCGCAGCCGAAGGGCGAGAAGAAATCCAAGACGCCGGCGCTCGATCATTTCTGCCGCGACTTGACGCAGCTCGCAGCGGAGGGCCAGCTCGATCCGACCATCGGACGTGCGAAGGAGATTCAGCGCGTCATGGAAGTGCTCACACGCCGGAAGAAGAACAATCCGGTGCTCATTGGTGAGCCAGGCGTCGGAAAGACGGCGATCGTCGAGGGTCTGGCGCAGCTGATCGCCAATTGCGAGTGCCCAGAGTCACTACGCGATCATCGTGTGCTCTCGCTCGACATGGCGGCCGTGATCGCGGGCACGAAGTACCGCGGTCAGTTCGAGGAGCGCCTCAAGGCCGTAATGAACGAGATCGCGCAGAACAAGAATATCATTCTCTTCATCGACGAGCTGCACACGCTGGTCGGCGCCGGAGCAGCAGAAGGCGCGATCGACGCGAGCAATATGCTCAAGCCCGCGTTGGCGCGCGGCGAGTTGCAGTGCGTCGGGGCGTCGACGCTTAACGAGTACCGCAAATACATCGAGAAAGACGGCGCCCTCGAGCGACGCTTCCAGACGGTGATCGTCGATCCGCCCACGGTGGAAGAGACGATCGAGATTCTCAAGGGCTTGCGGAAGAAGTACGAAGATCACCACAAGGTCACGATTCCGGACACGACGCTGGTGAACGCGTCGAAGCTTTCGGAGCGCTACATCACCGACCGATTCCTGCCCGACAAGGCGATCGACGTGATCGACGAGGCAGGGGCACGGGCGCGACTCGCGGCACAGGCGCCGCCGCCAGAAGTGGCGGAGCTCAAGGCGCAGCTCGAGAAAGTGAACAGCGACAAGGAAGCGGCGGTGCGCGATCAGAATTTCGAGCGCGCGGCGTCACTGCGTGACAAGGAGCGCGAGCTGCAGAGCGACATTCGCCGCAAGCAAGAAGAGTGGGAGAAGCGGCGGCAGTCGTTCCGTCCGGTGCTCGGTGAGGAGGAGATCGCCTTTATCGTCAGTCGGTGGACGGGCATACCTGTAACGCGCCTCCAGGAAGCAGAGACATCGCGGCTGCTTCGCATGGAAGACGAGATGCACCATACGGTGATCGGGCAGGATGAGGCGATTCGGGCCATCTCACGGTCGATTCGCCGCAGCCGTGCGGGACTCAAGGATCCGCGCCGACCGATCGGCTCGTTCATCTTCTCCGGACCAACGGGCGTCGGCAAGACGGAGCTCGCGCGCGCGCTGGCCAAGTTCTTGTTCGCTGATGAGCAAGCGCTCATTCGCGTCGACATGTCGGAGTACATGGAGAAGTTCTCCGTGTCGCGGCTGATCGGCGCGCCGCCAGGGTACGTCGGCTACGAAGATTCAGGAACGCTCACGAAGGCTGTCCGGCGCAAGCCGTACTCGGTCATCCTCCTCGACGAGATCGAAAAGGCGCACCCCGACGTGTTCAACATCCTGTTACAGGTGCTCGACGAGGGACACCTCACCGACAACTATGGCCGGGTGATCGATTTCAAGAATACCGTCGTGATCATGACGTCGAATGTGGGCGCGCGTGATCTCACCAAGGGCAAGACGCTCGGGTTCTCGACCGGTGACTCGATGCACAGCTTCGATCGCATGGCCGAGAAAGTTCGCGAGGAATTGAAGGTTGTCTTCAATCCAGAGTTCCTCAATCGACTCGACGACGTCATCGTGTTCCATCCGCTCAGTCGTGAGCACATCGCGCAGATTGTCGGGATCATGCTGAAGGACGTCCGCAAGCGTCTCGCCGAGGAGGAGCTGACGCTCACGTTGACCGATGCGGCGACGGACTTCCTCGTGAAAAACGGTTACGACGAAGCGTACGGCGCGCGTCCGTTGAGGCGGGCGATTCAGAAATACATCGAGGATCCGCTCTCCGAGAAGATTCTCATGGGCGAGTTCACGCGTGGGGACGAGATCGAAGTGGAAGTGTCCCCCGACGGAACGAAATTGGCCTTTCGGGTCCTGACGAGCACGACGAAAGCATAACTTCGGCCTCGGGCCTATTCCCTTGGGACTAGGAAGCATTTCAGCCAGGTCCATACGGACCTGGCTGACGTGTTTCTGTGTATATTTGGCCCATGATCCGACACCGCAGCCTGCTGCAGGCCGCTGGGCTGATCGTCGTCGCGTCCGTCCCGGCCTGGTCGCAGCAAAACAACCCACCAGAGACCGGGCGATGCGCTACGCCGGACAGCGTGGTTTTTCGTGGCAATCAGCGCATCTCCGAGACGATGCTGCGTGGCGATGCTGGGATCTCGCCGGGCGTTGCGTTGAGCTCGGGAGTTTTGCAGCGCGCGATCAAGAACTTGTTCGCGACGGGTCAGTTCGACGACATTCAGACTTCTTGTAACATTGCGGCGAACGGCAAGGCTGTCCTCGCGTTCGACCTGAAGGAGCGTCCAGTACTCAAGGACGTCGACGTCACGGGTCCGGATCGCCTCTCGCTCAACTCGGTGAAGGACCGTGTTGATCTGCTTATTGGAAGACCTGTCGATCCCAATCAGGTGGCGAGGTCGATCGCGCGAATCGACTCACTGTACGAAGCGGAAGGCTATCCGTTAGCGACAGTTCGCGTCGACACGACAGTAGTCGACGGCCAGCTCAAGCTCGTGTTCCACGTGAGTGAAGGGACGCGGCTTGCAGTATCCGGGGTCGACGTCCAAGGCAACAAGGCGATCAAGGACAAGACGATCGTTGCGAAGATGCAGACCAAGCCCGAGGGCTTCTGGTTCTGGCAGAAGGGCGAGTACGACGCGGACAAGCTTGCGGGCGACGTGACGGAGCGGATTCCGACGGCGTATGGCGAGCTTGGGTTCATCGACGCGCAGGTGCTGCGCGATTCGCTCATCGTCGATCGCAGTCGCGGCAAGGCGTTGGTGGATATCGGTGTGACTGAGGGCCCGCAGTACCGGGTCGGCGAGTTCGAGGTTGTTGGCGCCAAGGTTTTCTCGAGCGATCAAATTGCGCGCTTCTATCCCTTTGGTGAGAAGAGCAAGTCACTCACCGAGACCGTCAAGGGCGTCTTCCATCACAGCGACAACGGCGTCGAGATCTTCGACAAGAGCAGGTGGGATGACGCGACGGGAAAAGTGCAGGAGGCGTACGCGAACGAGGGATACATCTACGCCCAGGTGCGCCCAATTATCGAGCGGACGCGAGTCGGCAAGGACTCGGTCCCGACCGTGAACCTGCGCTGGGAGATCAACGAGGGCGTGCCGGCGATCGTGAACCGGGTGGAAATCATGGGGAACGACATCACGGCGGAGAACTGCGTTCGCGACCAGATCCTCGTGGTGCCGGGAGACGTCTTCAATCGCGAGCGGCTGATTCAGAGCTACCAGAGCATCGCGAACCTCGGCTTTTTCGAGACGCCGCTGCCGACGCCGGAGACGAGACCTAACGACAAGGGCGACGTCGACATCGTTTTCCATCTCAAGGAAAAACGAACCGGGAACGTCAATTTCGGCGCGTCCGTTGGTCAGGGCGTCGGCGTCGGCGGATTCATTGGATTCGAACAGCCGAATCTCTTCGGGATGTGCAAGAAGGGATCTCTCCAGTGGCAGTTCGGCCAATACATCAACGACTTCAACCTCGCCTACACTGATCCGAACATCAGAGAATCGACGGTTTCAGGCACGGTCAACGCGTACGACAGCCAGTCGCGATACATCATCGCGAACCTCGGTCGCAGCAAGCGCGTTGGCGGCCAGATCCAGTTCGGTCTTCGTGTACCCGGCTCGCGATGGACGCGACTCTTTCTGAATTATGGCGGCGAGCGGGTGAGCTACGGCGGTACCGGCCTCGTGTCGACGATCCAGTGCAACAACTGCTTCCGATCGAGTGTGGGCGCGACCCTAACGAGAGACACGCGCTTCGACATGCCGTTCCCGTCGTCGGGAACGGAGCAGTCATTCTCGGCGCAGTTCAATGGTGGACCGCTCGGCGGCAGCGCGTCGTTCCAGCGTTACACGGCAGAGATGCGATCGTACGCAACGCTCGCGAGCCTCGGCGGGGGCGATCTCGGTTCTTCGCCGATCAAGTTGGTTTTCGGACTCTCAACTCGAATGGGCGGTGTGTTCGGCGATCCCGGTCCGTTCTTCGTATCGCAGGCGTTCTCGTTGGGCGGTGTGCAGTACGGCGAGCCACTGCGTGGCTATGAGGAGTTCTCGATCACACCAAACGGCTATATCCCACAGACGAGCTCGTACACGGCGACACGCGCCTCGTTTGGCAACATGTTCTACACGCAGAGCGCAGAGCTCGGCGTTCGCTTCAACCAAATGCTGTACATGGACGCGTTCTACGACGCGGGTAACCTCTGGGCGCGCCCAGCCGACTTCAACCCCACGCGGCTCTTCCGGGGTATCGGCGTTGGTGGTTCGATCGTCACTCCGCTCGGACCACTGGGCGTCGATCTGGGGTACGGACTCGATCGCGTGAATTCACAGGGCCTTCGCGATCCCAAGTGGCAAGTACACTTCAAATTCGGACAGATCTTCTAATCGGAGTTTTCAATGTCTTCGTTCTTCCGCACGGCATGTGCGACGCTGGCTGTGCTCACACTCTCGCTGGGCGTTTCGCGTAGCGCGCACGCGCAGTCTGCCGCCGCGCAATTCAAGATCGCGTTCGTGAACGTTGGGGCTCTACTCGACAACGCGCCGGGAAAGGCGCAGGCCGAGTCCGCGTATGCGCGCGAGACGCGCGGCTACAGCGATCAGCTGAAGAAGATGAGCGATTCGCTGAACACGATGTTCGCGTCCTATCAGAAGCAGGAGGCAGCGCTCACCGCGACGCAGAAGGAGACGAAGCAGAAGTCACTGCGCGACCTGCAGGAGCAATTGCAGACCAGACAGCAGCAGCTCGCGCAACAGGCGCAGCAGAGACAGAACGAGCTGATGGCGCCGATCATGGAGCAGGTGAAGAAGGTTCTGGACGACATTCGCGCTGAGGATGGCTACTCGATGATCATCACCGGTGATCCGAACTTGATTCTCTCGTATGATAAGAATCTTGATATCACCGATCGCGTCGTCGCGCGCCTCAAGACCGTCGCATCGACTCCGGCCAAGACGCCGGGCGCGCCGATCTCCGCACCCGCTGGTGTGACGCGAAAGCCGCAGTGATTCAGGGAGCATCGTCGCGCGAAAACGGCGGTGAGGGCGGTATCGTCCTCACCGCTGACGTTATTGCGACCGAAGTCGGCGGCCAGCTCGTTGGTGACCCCGCGGCACAGGTGCGCGGTATCGCTCCACTCGATCGGGCGAGCGGCGACGAGTTGAGCTTTCTTGCATCACCCAAATACGTGCCGTTGCTTGCTGGTTCCCGCGCCGGCGTCGTGCTCGTCTCACCAGAGCTCGCGGAGTCCCCCGGTGCGGCGCGTGCGCGTATCGTCGTCGCGAAGCCTCACGACGCGTTGCTATCGCTTATCCCGCGCTTCTACAAGGCACGTCCGCTCGAGGCGGGAATTCACGTCACGGCCCGCATTGGTCGCGGCGTTCATTTTGGAGCTGATGTGCGCATCGGGCCTTATGCGGTCATCGAAGACGGCGCAGAAATCGGTGATCGTGTGGCGATCGACGCGCACGCGGTGATTGGATCCGGCGTGCAGATCGGGAGCGATTGCCACTTCTATCCGTCCGCGACCCTGTATAGTGGGACGGTCGTCGGCAAGCGCGTGATCGTGCACGCAGGCGCGCGGCTCGGCTCCGATGGATTTGGCTACGTGTTCCATGAAGGGCGGCACGATAAGATTCCGCACGTCGGCCGGTGCGTCATCGAGGACGACGTCGAGATCGGGGCGAATACGACGATCGACCGTGGGAGCATCGACGACACAGTGATTGGCGCCGGCACCAAGATCGACAACCTGGTGCACATCGCGCACAACTGTCGAATCGGGCGGCTGTGCCTCATCATGGCGCAGGTCGGAATCGCAGGGTCGGTGCGTGTGGAGGATGGTTGCGTCCTCGCGGGACAGGTCGGAATCAGCGGACATCACACAATCGGGAAGGGCGCAACGGTCGCGGCACAGGCCGGCGTGTTCGGCGATGTTCCTGGCGGTCAGACCTGGTCTGGCTATCCGGCGCGACCGCATAAGGAAGCGCTGCGTGCGCACGCGGCGTTGTTCCGTCTCGCGCCACTGATGCGAAAGTTGGAAAAGCTGCTCGAATCGAATAACCGCGGAGCTGACAGCGACCGATGACGCGTCGCACAGTTGCTCGCGCGACCGCACTCGAGGGTGTCGGGCTCCACTTGGGCATGCCCTGCAGGCTGACGTTTCTGCCGGCGCCGAGCGGCGCCGGAATCGTGTTTCGGCGCGTGGATCTTCCGGGTTCGCCACTTATTGCTGCGCGCGTCGAGCACGCGGTGCTCACCGAACGACGCACGCAGTTGGGCATGGAGCCCGTTGCGGTGCACACCGTCGAGCACGTGCTCGCGGCGGTACTGGCGCGCGAACTGGACGACGTTGTGATCGAACTGAGTGGGCCGGAACCGCCCGTCATGGACGGGAGCGCCCAGCCGTTTGTGGACGCTTTGCGGCAGGGAGGGATCGCGGAGCAAGCCGGCGACGTGCACTATTTGCAGTTGCGCACGCCGGTGCGCGTCTGTGATGGCGATTCGATCTACGAGGCGCTACCGGCGACGTCACTCGAGTTGGATGTCACGATCGATTTTCCACATCCGCTCATCGGCAAGCAACGTGGCCGATATCGAGTGACCGCGGAGACATTCGAGCGCGAGTTGGCGCGAGCGCGAACGTTCGGTTTCATGCACGAAGTCGACGCCCTGCGGGCGAAGGGACTGATTCGTGGAGCATCGACGCAGAATGCAGTTGTCGTTGGGGAGAACGGCGTTGTTGACAATGAGCTCAGGTGGCCTGACGAGTTCGTCCGACATAAGGCGATGGACTGCGTAGGCGACCTGGCTCTGGCTGGGGCTCGGGTGCGCGCGCGCGTTCAGACGACAAAGCCGAGTCATCGAGGCACGGTGCTCCTCGTACGAGCGATGAAGGAGGCGGCCCGGGAGGGCGAGGCGGCGACGATGAAGGACCTAACGACGACCGAAATGAACCAGATCATGGAAGTCGAAGACATCATGAAGGTGCTGCCGCACCGGTACCCTTTCTTGCTCGTCGATCGCATTTTGGAGCTGGATCCCGGCAAGCGAGTGGTGGGTGTCAAGAACGTCACGATCAACGAGCCGTTTTTCCAAGGGCATTTCCCCGGTCATCCGATCATGCCGGGAGTGTTGATCATCGAGGCGATGGCGCAGGTGGGTGGGATGCTGTTGTTAGGCGCGATCCCCGATCCGCAGAGTAAGGTCGTGTACTTCACATCCCTCAACAACGTGAAGTGGCGTCGTCCAGTGAAGCCGGGCGATCAGCTGCGTTTCGAGCTCGACATACTCCAGGTGCGCGGGCTGATGTGCAAGATGCAGGGTGTGGCGAAGGTGGACGGTGAGATCGTCGCCGAGGCCGAGATGGGCGCGATGGTGCGAGACCGATGAGCGCGCGCGTTCACCAGACGGCGATCATCTCGAAGGACGCACAGTTGGGCCATGGTGTGGACGTCGGACCCTATGCGATCATCGGCGAAGGCTGCATCGTCGGCGACGAATGTCTGATCGGGGCGCGGGCTACGTTGGAGCGGAACGTCATCCTCGAGCCCGGTGTCCGTATCGGCTCCGGGACGATCCTTGGTGGAGATCCCCAGGATCTCAAATACAAAGGGGAGCACACGACCGTGGAGATCGGCGAAGGGACGACGATTCGCGAATACTCAACGATCAATCGTGGCACGTCGCAGTCGTTCAAGACGACGGTCGGAAAAGCGTGCTTCATCATGTCGTACGTGCACCTGGCGCACGATTGTCACGTCGGTGACGGCGTGATCCTCGGCAATAACGTCCAGCTCGCGGGTCATGTGACCATCGACGACAAAGCAATCGTCTCCGGACAGTCCGCCGTTCACCAATTCGTGCAGATCGGACGCTATAGCTTCACGGGCGGCTGCTCGCGAGTCTCCAAGGACGTACCGCCTTACGTGAAAGCCAACGGCAACCCGATTCGCTTATACGGATTGAACAAGGTGGGGCTGCAGCGGAACGGCATTTCGGAAGACGTGCAACGAGAGCTCAAGCGTGCCTATCGGCTCTTCTTCAATTCCGATTTGAATCTGTCGCAGGCTCGAGAGCGAGCCGAGGAAGAGCTCCAGCGCTTTCCGGAAGTGGAGGAGTTCTTGAGCTTCCTCGATCGCAGCGATCGCGGACTGGTCATCTGACGTCATGACAAAGCAACCGGGCGTGCGCGTCGGAGTGATCGGTGCCGGTGCACTCGGCTACCATCACGTCCGCATTCTGCGCGATGTACCAGACGCGCGGCTGATCGGCTTTTACGAGTCGCGCGCGGATCGCGCAACGGCGGTGGCGAAAGAGCTCGGCGTACGCGCCTACGATCGGCTCGAGGAGCTCCTCGACGCGGTGGACGCGGCAACGGTCGTGGTCCCGACGCCGGCGCACTATGAGGTCGCCAAGGCGGCGTTGGCGCGCGGCAAGCATTTACTCATCGAGAAGCCGATTGCGGCGACGCTCGCGGAGGCGGACGAGCTCGTGGCGATCGCGCGCCAAACGGGCGCGCTGATTCAGACAGGACACGTCGAGCGGTTCAATCGGGCGATTCGCGCTGCGCTGCCGCACGTCGAGAAAGCGCGGTTCATCGAGAGCGATCGCCTCGCGCCCTTCAATCCGCGCGGCGCCGACGTCGCCGTCGTGCTCGACCTGATGATTCACGACATCGATCTCGTGCGCACGCTCGTCGGCGCGCATGTACGCGACGTGTCGGCAGTGGGGGTGCAGGTGTTGACGCCCTTCGTCGACATCGCCAATGCACGCCTGCGATTCGAAGACGGCGCCGTCGCGAACATCACGGCGAGCCGAGTTTCTCGCGAGCGGCTGCGCAAGGTCCGCATCTTTCAGGAGAGCGGCTATCTGTCCCTCGATCTTGCTGCGGGGGAGGGAGAATTCTTCCGTCTTCGACGCGACGTCGACTTCGCGGAGCTGGCCAAGGGCGCGCAGGCGATCGAAGCGTTCGTCGAGCGCGTGCCGCTCACGGCGCCCGAGGGTGAACCGCTACGTCTCGAGTTCGAGAGCTTCCTCGAGGCGGTGCGAGGATCGGCGCTGGTGACGGTCAGCGGCGAAGATGGTCGCGAAGCGCTCGCGGTTGCGCTCACGATTGTGAGTGAAATCGAACGAACTTTGCCGTCGCTCGCCGCCGGCACACAAGTCGCCGCCGGTGCGTGACGTGCTTTTCGTCGCTGGCGAGGCCTCCGGCGACCTGCATGCGGCTGGCGTGGCGAGAGAGCTGCGCGCGCGAGGCGCGCCGTATCGACTCGTCGGCATCGGTGGTGATCAAATGCGCGAAGCCGGCGTGGAGCTGATCGAGCATGTCGAGCAGCTCGCGGTCATGGGCTTCGTCGAAGTCCTGCGTCATGTTCCGAAGCATTGGGCGCTGCTTCGCGATCTCAAGCAGCGCATTCGCAGCGGCAATACCGCGCTCGTCATGCTCATCGACTATCCAGGCTTCAATATGAAGCTCGCGGCAGCGGCGACCGCTGCCGGCGTACCGGTGCTGTATTACATCACGCCGCAGGTGTGGGCGTGGGGAGCGGGCCGCCTGGCGAAGCTCGCGCAGACGGTAACCCGTGCCGCGGTGATTCTGCCATTCGAGGAGAAGCTGCTGAGTGAACACGGTGTCCCGACGACGTTCGTTGGCCATCCCTTGCTGGACCGTGCCGAGCGTTTGCCGGCACGTGCCGAAGCGCGCGCACAGCTGGGGGTGCCTGACGAGTCGACACTGCTGGCGCTATTTCCGGGGAGCCGGGCACAGGAAATCGCTCGACATCTCGAGCCGTTTGTCGCGACAGCGCAGGAGCTCGAGCGGCGATGTCCGGGATTGCGCGTCGTCGTAAGCGCCGCGCCGCACGTGTGGTTGGATGGATCGGCGTGTCCATATCCAATCGTGCGGTCGGCATCGTTCTCGGTACTTCGCGCCGCCGACGCAGCGATGTGCAAGAGTGGGACGACGACGCTGGAGGCGGCAGTGGCGGGATGTCCGCTGGTCGTGGCGTATCGAACCAACGCGGTGACCTATGCGGCGGCGCGGCGGCTCGTAAAGATTCCTCACATCGGACTCGTGAACGTCGTCGCCGGGCGAGAGGTCGCGCCAGAGTTCGTGCAGGGCGCGCTCGTGCCTAACGCCGTTGCCACTGCGCTCGAGCCGTTGCTGGATCGCAATAGCGCGGCACGCTCGCGGATGGTCACTGAGCTGGCGCGCGTGCGCGACTCACTCGGTACGCCTGGTGCCGCTCGGCGCGTGGCGGCGATTGTGATGGAGCTGGCAGGGGCAGAGTCGCAACGGCGCCTCGGCGTGGGAGCGACGGGTTGAGCGAGCTCCGATCGACGTCCGCGGAATCGGCAGCGCGCGTCGAGGAGCGCGCGTCGCGCGCGCGCGAGCGAAAGCTGCGTTGGATCGTGCGGCTCGGCGTCCCGCTTGTACGCCTGCTCGGCGGCACGTGGAGGATCCGGCTGATCAACAATGAGACGAGCGTCGACGCAATGCGACGGGAGCGCCGGCCCATCGTCTTTGCTTTGTGGCATGGCGACCTGCTGCCGCTGCTGTACCACCATCGCAATGAAGGAGTCTCGGTGCTGATCAGCGAACACCGTGATGGTGAACTGATCGCACGAACCGCCGAGTCGTTAGGCTTCCGGACCGTGCGCGGGTCGACGTCGCGTGGCGCGAGCCGGGCGCTCGTGGGCCTGGCGCGCGAGCTGGCAGCGGGCCACGACGTGGCCATCACCCCGGACGGGCCGCGCGGGCCCGCACGCTCGTTTGCGCCGGGCGCACTGATCGCTGCGCAACGCGCGAACGCGCCCGTGATCGCCGTCGGTCTGTGGGCGGACTCCGCGTGGCGACTCGGCACCTGGGATCGATTCAAGATTCCGCGGCCGTTCACTCGCCTGCGGATCGCGTACTCGGATCCGATAATGCTCGACGCGACTAGCGCACGCGCGGCCGTGGAGGAAACGTCGCGCTTTGAAGCGCTGATGTTACAGACGGAGCAGCTCGCCCGTGCGTGATCTCGTGGAGCGCGTGTGGTTCGGCGATGACGTCTTCGCCCGCGTCGCGCGCGCCGCGCTCGTGCCAATGGAAGTCTTGTATCGCGTGTCCATCGGCGTGCGCCAGACCCTGTACGACACCGGGGTGTTCACGTCGCATGAGCCGAAGATACCAGCGGTGAGCGTCGGTAACGTGAGCGTTGGAGGTACAGGAAAGACGCCGGTGGCGGCGTGGATTGCCGCGGAGTTGGTCGAACGCGGCGCGCGGCCAGCGATCGTGTTGCGAGGATACGGAGACGACGAGCCGCTCGTTCACGCGCGCCTCAATCCCGAGGTGCCGGTGATAGTTGCTGCCGATCGCGTCGCGGGAATTGCCGAGGCGCGCAAGGCTGGCGCCAACATCGCTGTACTGGACGACGCATTTCAGCATCGGCAAGTGTCGCGCGAAGCTGACGTCGTTTTGGTGAGCGCGGATCGCTGGTCACCAACGCCGCGGCTGCTGCCGGCGGGTCCGCTGCGCGAACCACTCGCCGCGCTTCGGCGTGCGACGATCATCGTCGTGACGCGCAAAGCGGCGAGCGATGGGGAAGTCGGTGCCGTCAACGAGTCACTTGCCGAGATCGCGCCGCGCATTCCTCGGTCGACCATTCGGTTGTCACTGGACGAATTGCGCAGCGTGTCCTCGGCCAGTGGCGCTCGTCGCGCGATCTCGGATGTCGCGGGGCGACCGGTGCGAATTCTCACCGCGATCGGGGATCCGCGCGCATTGTTGCGCCAAATCGAGATGCTCGGCGCGGTTGTAACGGCCGAGATCTACGCCGACCACCATCATTTCCGACGGGAGGAAGTCGCGCGTTTCGTCCGCTCGATACCCTCCGAGGGGCTGGCCATCTGCACGCTGAAAGACGCGGTAAAACTCGCCGAGCTCTGGCCTCGCGAAGCGCCGACGTTATGGTATGTTTCTCAGCGCGTTAGCGTCGAGCGCGGAGTCGGTGGAGTCGAGCACATCCTTGATGACCTGACCCGCGTTCCCGCCCGTCGCGAGCGCTGAGCGCCGTCGCGACTTCGGCTCTAATCGGCCAGACTCTCCATCCACTCATGGCAACCGACCTTCGACTTCCGACTGATCGAATAGTCCGTCCGGACAAAGATCGATTTCTCAACGAGGAGAATCCGTTCGAAGCGATGATGTCGCGCTTCGATCGCGCGGCGGAGCTGCTCGATCTCGAACCGGGATTGTACAAGGTGCTACGCCATCCCGAGAAGCAGATCATCGTCTCGGTGCCGACATTGATGGACAACGGCGAGGTCGAGGTGTTCACCGGCTATCGCGTCATGTACAACACGTCGCGTGGTCCGGCGAAGGGAGGCATCCGGTTCGACTTACAGGTCACACTCGAAGAGGTCAAGGCGCTCGCGGCGTGGATGACCTGGAAATGCGCAGTCGTGAATCTGCCCTTTGGAGGTGCGAAGGGCGGTGTCGTTTGTGACCCCTTCAAGCTCAGCGCAGGTGAGCTGGAGCGACTCACGCGCCGCTACACCGCGGGAATCATCGCGACCCTCGGACCGGATTCGGACGTGCCAGCTCCCGATGTGAACACGAACGAGCGCGTCATGGCCTGGGTGATGGACACCTACTCGATGCACATGCGGCACACGGTGACGGCCGTCGTGACGGGCAAACCGGTGGAGATGGGAGGCTCGCTCGGGCGTCGCGAAGCAACGGGACGCGGCTGCATGATCGTCACCAAGGAGGCGCTCAAGCACCTTGGGATGTCGGTGCAGGGCACGACGATCGCCATTCAGGGGTTCGGGAACGTGGGCTCGATTGCCGCGCAGTTGCTCGAGAAGGAAGGCTGCAAGATCGTGGCGATCAGCGACAAGAGCGGCGGCTACTACAACAAGAACGGCATCGACCTCTCGTCGGCTTTTGCGCACGTGAAGCAGCATCGCGGCCTCGAGGGCTTCAAGGGCGGCGATCAGATCTCGAATGATGATTTGCTAACGCTCGACGTAGACGTGCTGCTCCCCGCCGCGCTCGAGAACGTGATCACGAGCAAGAACGCGCCGAAGGTCCGAGCGCGCGTCATCTGCGAAGGCGCGAATGGTCCAACGACCGCCGGCGCCGATTCGATACTCGATGAGAAGGGAATCTTTGTCATTCCTGACATTCTCGCGAACGCGGGCGGCGTCACCGTGTCCTACTTCGAGTGGGTGCAGGATCGTGGCGGTTATTTCTGGGACGAAGCGACCGTCAACAATCGCCTCACGGAGATCATGACCCGGAGCTTCGCCGACGTGCTGCAGCTGTCGCGACAGCACAAGGTGAACATGCGCACGGCGGCGTATATGCTGTC
The DNA here is from genome assembly GCA_036496605.1 of Gemmatimonadaceae bacterium. Lineage (NCBI taxonomy): Bacteria > Pseudomonadati > Gemmatimonadota > Gemmatimonadia > Gemmatimonadales > Gemmatimonadaceae > Gemmatimonadaceae bacterium. The sequence continues at coordinate 23,621 of DASXKV010000029.1, forward strand.
GATCAGCCGCGTCGCGACCGTTCATCGGTTGCGCGGCATTTACGCTTAGGTCGGGAGCCGCGAGCACGGGCGTCCGAGCACGAGATGCGAATGATCGTCGCCGTCGTCGGCAAGCCGCGAGATGCGGCCCTGGCGGCGGCGATTCGCGATTACGAGGCGCGAGCTGCGCGGTACTGGCCATTAGAGTTCAAAGAGGTCCGCGAAGAGTCGGGCCGGTCGCTCGCGCCGGAGCAAGTGCGTGCGCGCGAGGGCGAGCGTCTCGCGGCTGCGCTGCCGGATTCGACGTACGTGGTTGCGTGCGAGCGTGGCGGTGTCACGATGACCTCGGAGGAGTTTGCGCAGTGGCTGCAACGACGACGCGAGCAGGCAAAGGATGTCGCGTTCGTGATCGGGGGCGCTCACGGGCTTGGAGAGGCTACGCAACGCGTCGCCTCGGCGCGTCTCGCCCTTGCGCCGTGGACACTGCCTCACGAGATCGCGCGACTCGTTCTCGCCGAGCAACTGTATCGCGCGGGGACGATCGTGCGGCGCGAACCGTATCACAAGTAACAGCGCGCGCATGACTCTGCCCCGAGTGCTAACCGAGGAGTTGGGTGGCTCCCCGCTCGCGCTCGCCGCCCAGCGCGGAGAGCTTCGTCAGTGGTATGTCGAGCGCCCACGCAGCGCGGCGGCGTGGCGAGCCTACCTCGACAAAGTGCGCGCGACGCGCAGCGAGAACTGGTTGCGTGCGCTCGCGCCGGCGATCGATCCGCGCGGCGCGGCGGCGAATCGCTTGCAACGTGTGATCGACGCGGACGGCGTGGTCGTCAGTACGGGGCAACAGGCAGCGCTCTTCGGCGGTCCATTGTATACCCTCCTCAAGGCGGTCAGCGCGCTCACGCTCGCCGATGTGCTCGAGCGCGAAACCGGTATCGCCGTCGCACCGGTGTTCTGGGCCGCGACCGATGACGCCGACTTCGAGGAAGCGAGCGGGGCGAGTATAGTCGAACCAGGCGGCGTCCGTACGCTTCGCCTTCCGGCGCCGGAGCGCGACGGGATTCCGATGAACGACGTTCCGTTGGCGGAGGTCGAGCAACTCGTCGATCAGCTCGCGGCGGCGTGCGGCTCGGCGTCAGATCCGGGCGCGCTCGAGCTTATTCGTCGCGAGTACACGTCGCGGACGACGTTAGGGGCGGCCTACCTGCGACACATGCGCGGTGTACTCGAACCGTTGGGCATCGCCGTCCTCGACGCCTCGCACGCAGCCGTTCGCCGGGCTGCGCAGCCCGTCCTTTCGCGCGCCCTGGGCGCGGCAAGTGCCGTCGAGCGATCCCTGCGCGAGCGCTACGACAGCATTCGTGCCGCTGGGTTCGAGCCACAGGTCGATCACGTGCCTGATCTGTCGCTCGTGTTCGCCGGCGCGCCGAGCGGGGAAAAGCAACGCGTGTCGGTGCCAGACGCGGCGAAGTTGTTGACGACGGCGGAGGCACAAGCGCTCGGTGCAAACGTACTCCTGCGACCGATCGTTGAGCGTTTCATCATGCCGAGCGCTGCCTATGTCGCCGGTCCTGGAGAGCTAGCCTACTTCGCGCAGGTCGGTGCAGCGGCTGAGGAGCTGAACGTACCAACTCCATTGGCAGTGCCACGCTGGTCCGCGACGATTCTCGAACCGCGAATCGAGCGCTTGCTCTCGCGCCTCGAGATCTCGCGCGAGGAGCTGCGCGACCGGCACGCGGTCGAGAGTCGGTTGGCGCGCGCTTCTCTATCGAACGATGTCAGCGAAGCGCTCCGTCAGCTCCGTCACGATCTCGAAGCCGATGTCGCGGCGCTGGAAATCTCGGATCGTGACGACCTGGTTCCCGCCGCGTCTCTGCAAGGACTGAGGCGATCGCTGCTGCACCGAGTGGAGCGCGTGGAGCGACGCTATATCGCCGCAGTCAAGCGTCGAGAAGCGGAGATGATGCGGGACGTTGCGACGGCGAGCGGCGCGCTGTACCCAGCTGGGAAACGACAAGAGAGAGTGCTCAACTTCGTGCCCTTCCTCGCGCGTTACGGCGCGCCATTGATCGATCTCCTACGTGCGGAAGCCGAGCGCCACGCGTCGAGGCTGGTGACCGCAAATGCGGTCGGCCTCGACGCTCCGATCGCGGAACGGGTGTGACGACGACGGCACCCGTGAACAAGCCGGAGGCGTCGCAGCCGGTGGGACCACGCGGTACGGGAGCTGCCGCCGCGCTGGTCGCGTCGGGTATCCTCGCGTCACGATTGCTGGGAGTCGTTAGGCAATCGTTGATGGCGCGGTACCTCGGCGCTACGACCGGGATTGCTGCCGACGCGTTCATGGCCGCGTTCAAGATTCCCAATCTGCTGCAGAATCTGTTCGGCGAAGGGGCGTTGTCGGCATCGTTCATCCCGGTGTATTCGAGTCTGCTCGCGCGAGACGAAGGCGACGAGGCCGGTCGCGTCGCCGGCGCGGTCGCCGCGATTCTTGCGCTCGTGACGGCAGTGCTGGTGCTTCTGGGAGTGCTGCTGGCGCCGTTGCTGATCCCCGTCATTGCGCCCGGTTTCACGGGGGAGAAGCGCGTCCTCACGATAGCGCTGACGCGGATTCTGTTCCCGGGAGCGGGAATCTTCGTGCTGTCCGCGTGGTGCTTGGGCGTACTCAATAGCCACCGTCGCTTCTTTCTCTCGTACGCGGCACCGGTCCTCTGGAACGTCGCAATGATCGCCGCCCTGCTTGGCTTTGGCGGCCGGCAAGACCGAGTTCACCTCGCGGTCACGTTAGGCTGGGCCTCCGTAGCGGGAGCGGTCCTCCAGTTTCTGGTGCAGCTGCCTACCGTGCTCCGGCTGATACCGGGGCTTCGTCTGTCACTCGACTACACGCGGTCGAACGTCCGCAGAGTTCTGGCGAACTTCACTCCAGTGTTCTTCAGCCGTGGCATCGTGCAGGTGAGTGCGTACGTCGACCAGCTGCTGGCCAGCCTGCTGCCTCAAGGTATGGTTGCCTTGCTTGGTTACGCCGTCACTATTTACACACTGCCGGTGAGCTTGTTCGGCATGTCGATCTCGGCGGCCGAGCTCCCGGAGATGTCGAGTGTGCTGGGCGACGAATCGCAGATCGCGACGATGTTGCGAGCGCGACTGAACGCCGGGCTGCGACGCATTGCATTCTTTGTTATTCCATCGGCGGCGGCGTTTCTCGCTCTCGGAGACGTCATTGCGCGAGCGCTCTTCCAGAGCGGCCGGTTCAATCAGACTGATACGTTCTTCACGTGGGGTATTCTCGCCGGATCGGCAGTTGGTTTGCTGGCGAGCACGCTCGGACGTCTCTACTCGTCGACGTACTACGCGCTGCACGACACGCGTACGCCACTTCGCTTCGCGATCGTGCGCGTTACGTTGACGACGATGCTCGGCTATCTGTTCGCGATACCGCTCCCAGGCTGGCTCGGCATCGATCAGCGATGGGGTGCGGCGGGCCTCACGGCCTCAGCCGGCATCGCCGGCTGGATCGAGTTCCTGCTCCTGCGCTCCCGCCTCAATCGACGGATCGGCGCGACCGGTTTGCCGAAGTCGTATGTCGGCATGCTCTGGCTCTCGGCGGCGGTTGCCGCCGCGTCGGCGTTCCTGATCCGACGCGAGTTTTCGACTGCCCACCGATTCTTTTTCGCTGCCGTCGTCCTCGGTGCGTTTGGGCTCGTCTACGGCGCGCTGACGCTCGCGCTGCGAATTCCAGAAGCGCGAGTGTTGGTCGCTCGCGTCAGGCGACGCTAAGGAATCGGAGACAGCAGCGCGCTGGCGCGCGCTCGCTTTTGTACGAGGTGAGTAGAGGAAGGCACGCGGGGTATAATTCGAGGCATGGCGGGCGGCGCAGATTCCATTCTCGAGAAGATTCCTCATTTGCCGGAGTCGCCGGGGGTTTACCTCTGGCGCGACGCCGATGGCACGGTGCTGTACGTCGGTAAGGCAAAGCGATTGCGGTCGCGCGTACGGAGCTACGTCAATCCCGATCAGTTCACGAGTGTCCGAACGCTCGCGCTCATGCAGCAAGCGGCGTCACTCGACACGATCGTCGTACCGAGCGAGGCGCACGCGCTGATTCTCGAGGCGAACCTGATCAAGGAATATCGCCCGAAGTACAACATCGCGCTGCGCGACGACAAGTCGTATCCATACATCAAGGTCACGATCCCCGAGCCGTTTCCGCGGGTATACGTCACGCGCCAGGTCGTGGACGATGGCTCGCGTTATTTCGGACCGTACACCGACGTCGGTGCGATGCGACGTGCACTCAACGTTGTGAAGCGGATCTTTACCGTTCGCTCATGCACGTACGATTTGCCGCGCGCAGCGCCGGAGCGGCCGTGTTTGGATTATCACATCGGCCGGTGCAAGGCGCCCTGTGTGCTGCTTCAGTCACAGGCTGAGTATGGCGCGATGATCGACGAGGTCATCCTCTTTCTCGACGGGCGTGCCGATGAAGTGATGCGACGCGTGAAAGAACGAATCCAGCTCGCCGCCGATTCGCTCGACTTTGAACGCGCCGGGGAGTTGCGCGACATCCTGCAGCACCTCGAACGGCTCGAGGAGCCGCGCGTGGTGATGGAGTTCGAGGGTGGCGATCGCGACGTCATCGGGTACGCGCGTGACGGTGCCGACGCATGCGTCGCTTGGCTGCGTATTCGCGGCGGTAAGTTGCTTGCGCGCGACCATCAATTCTTCGAGAACATCGACGAGGAAAGCGACGCCGCGGTCCTGCAGGCGTTTCTCGTCGGCCCGTACCGCGTCGCGACAGAACGCACGCGCGAGTTGCTCGTTCCGTTCGATATGGAGGAGCGTGCGCTTGTCGAGGAATCACTCGACGGATCGAGGATCCACGTCCCGCAGCGCGGACCGCGGCGCGAACTCGTCGATCTCGCCACGCAGAATGCGCGGCATCTCCTCGAGGAAGCGCGGCTCACGGGTGAAGAAACCGAGGAGCGCGCCGGCGATCCGATCTACGAGCTGCAGCGGCAACTCGGACTGCAGCGTGTGCCGCGGGCGATCGTCTGCTTCGATATCTCTCACGCGCAGGGCACTGACACCGTCGCATCGTGCGTGTGGTTCCAGAACGGCCGGCCGTATCGCGCGGAGTATCGCAAGTTCAAAGTGCGTGACGTGCGTGGCATCGACGATTTCGCGTCGATGAGCGAAGTCGTAACGCGATATTTCCGTCGCCGGCTCGACGAAGCGAAGTCGTTGCCGGATCTGGTCGTGATTGACGGGGGGAAGGGACAGCTGAGCGCTGCTTATGCTGCGCTCGAGTCGCTCAGCCTCGGCACGCTGCCACTCATCAGTCTCGCCAAACGGGAAGAGGAGATCTTTCTCGTTGGGCTGCCGGAGTCGCTGCGGCTTCCGCGCCGTTCACCCGCGCTGCGCATCCTGCAGCAAGCCCGTGACGAAGCGCATCGATTCGCGATTACCTTTCAACGCAAGCGCCGGTCGATGCGTACGGTGACGTCGGAGCTGCTGCGCATTCCGGGAATCGGCGAGCGCAAGCGGCGCCAGTTACTCGAAGCGTTCGGCAGCCTCGACGGCGTGCGGACTGCGTCGCCCGAAGCAATCGCCGCGCTGCCGGGCTTCAGTCTCAAAGCGGCGGCGAAAATCCAGGCGGCGCTTCTCAGATCTGACGCGGCGTCGGCTCCAGATGCGGAAGCCAAAGACGACGCGGAGCAGTCCGAGGCCCTAACGACGTTGGCGACCAACCTCAATCAGAACGAATCGTGAGTAATTGGCACCTCGAATGTTCGGCGTGCGGGCACCAGGCGGCGGGCAACGCCCGAGCCGCAGTGTGTACGGTGTGCGGACAGCCCTATCTCGTGCGCTTCGACTCGGCGCCGCCTCCGCGTACGGCGGTGACGCAGCGCTGGGACATGTGGCGGTATTCCAAGGTGATGCCGCTCGCGGAGGGAGAGCAGCCGGTGTCGTTAGGTGAGGGGCTCACGCCGATGCATGACGCGCCGCAGCTCGCCAAGGAGATCGGCGTGCGCCGTTTGTGGATCAAGGACGAAGGGCTGAATCCCACCGGTTCCTTCAAGGCGCGCGGCATGAGCGCGGCGGTTACCCGAGCGCGCGCATTGGCCGTGCCCGGCTTCGTCGTCCCAACGGCAGGGAATGCGGGCGCGGCGCTCGCCGCCTACGGCGCCGCCGCGCGACTCCCGGTCCGCGTGTACGCGCCAGCGACGACGCCTCGACCGATACTCGACACGATCTGTGTGTTCGGTGCTGATCTGCAATTGGTCGACGGACATATCGGCGACGCCGGAAAGCAGGCGCGCACGTTCGCCGCGGAGAGCGGCTACTTCGATGTGTCGACGCTTCGCGAGCCGTATCGCATCGAGGGAAAGAAGACAATGGGCATCGAACTCGCCGAGCAGCTTGGCTGGCGGCTGCCGACTCACATTGTGTATCCCACGGGTGGCGGAACGGGGCTCATCGGCATGTGGAAAGTCTTCGCCGAGCTGCGCGCGTGGCGCTGGCTCGACTCCGAAGGGGGCCTCCCGAAGATGATCGTCGCGCAGGCGGAGGGCTGTGCGCCAGTCGTGCGTGCCTTTACCACCGGGCAGGATACGGCAACGCCGTGGGACAAACCGGTAACGCATGCGAGCGGGCTGCGCGTGCCGGGCCCGTTAGGCGATCGACTCATCCTGCGCGCGTTGCGCGAAAGCGGCGGCGACGCGCTTGCGGTGAGTGAAGAGGCAATAGTCGCAGGCACGCACCGCGTTTCACGCGCCACTGGCATCGATGCCGCGCCAGAGGGCGGATGCGCACTTGCCGTGACCGAGCAGCTGGTCGCCGCCGGGCGCATTCCGCGCGACGCCGAAGTCGTCGTCTTCAATACCGGAAGCGGCGCATCCTACCGATTCTGAGCGCACGTTGATGAAAATCGGCATTCTCGATCCCTTCAGCGGTATCTCGGGCGACATGACGTTAGGCGCACTGCTCGACGTTGGTCTCGACGCCGAGTGGCTCCGCGCCCTGCCTGACTCGTTAGGCCTCGAAGGCGTCGGCGTCCGCATTGCCGATGTCAAGCGAGCCGAGATCGCCTGCAAGAAGATCGACTTCGACATTCCGCCGCAGCCACATGGACGACACCTCCGTCATCTGCAGGACATCCTTTCCAAGTCGGCGGCGCCGCCGGCGGTGAAGGAACGCGCGAACCGCGCGTTCACGTTGATCGCCGAGCACGAAGCGGCGATTCATGCGACGACCGTCGAGCGTGTTCATCTCCACGAGGTCGGCGCGGTAGACGCGATACTCGATATCGTCGGCGGCGTGTGGGGCTTCGAGCAACTTGGGATCGCGCGCGTCTACTGCGGCGCGATTACAACCGGTGACGGAGTGGTTGAGGCAGCGCACGGAACGCTGCCAGTACCCGCACCGGCGACTTTGCGGCTGCTCGAGGGACACGCGGTTCGTCCCGGCCCCAGTGGTGCGGGAGAGCTCGTGACACCGACTGGCGCGGCGCTGGTGAGAGTACTCTCATCGGGGCCCCCGCCGAGCGAATACGTCCCATTGCGGAGCGGCTTCGGTGCCGGGACGAAAGACTTCGCCGGAAGAGCGAATGCACTGCGACTCATCGTTGCCGAATGCTCGTCAGGCGGGGGAGCGGCGACCATCGAGGATCTCGTGCAGCTCTCGAGCGACATCGACGACATGACGCCCGAGTATCTCGCTGCTACGGCGGACCTGCTGCGGGACTCCGGCGCCCTGGACGTCGTGCTGATCCCGACCACGATGAAGCGGGGAAGGCCAGGGACCCGGATCGAGGTTCTCGCGCGTCCGGCGGGGGCCGACGCACTCGAGGAAATCCTGTTTCGTGAGACGACGACCATCGGCGTTCGTCGAATTGCCGTGCGGAGACGGGCTCTGCCTCGCGAGTCACGAACGGTCGAAGTGCTCGGCCATTCGGTGGCGATCAAGGTCGTCCGGTTGCCCGACGGAAGCATGCGAGCCAAACCGGAATTTTCCGATGTTCAGCGCGTTGCGCAGGAGACAGGACGGCCGCTTCGGGATATATTCCAGCTCGCCGCCGACCAAGCGGAACGGCAATAACTCGAGGGTGTAAGGCAGCGCGGGCAGGTGCCCGGTTTTCGTGTTGCTAAACGAGGAGAGTTTGATGCTCGCTACAGCGAAGAAGGCTCTAGTACCCGTTCTGCTGTCTGCGGCGGTCACGGCTGTGGCCGGCGGTCAGCAGAAGGCAAAGGAATGCGAAGTGGACGAAGGCAAGCCCGGTGAAGTTGCGCGGGCCATGCTTTCGCTGCAGGTCGCGCAGAATTCGGCCAAGCCCGAGGACGCGCAGAAGCAGCTGAAGAACGCGATCGCCTCTCTCGAGAAGGCGGACAAGTCGAAGAACCCTGTCGGCGCGAATTTCGTTTACGGCAAGACGCTCGTGATGTGGCTTTCGCAGCCCAACATGACGTCCTCGACGACGCGCGGCGCGATCGGTTTTACCCAGAATCCAACGCAGCCGATAGATCTCGTGACATCGATCGATTCCGCGTTCTCCACGGTCGAGAAGGCGATGCCGGAGTGCGCGAGCCAGACGAGTGCGTGGCGCGCCCAAAAGGGCTGGGTCGCGATGATCAATGACGCAATTGGGCAGCTCAACGCTGATCACCCGGATTCGGCCGAGCTGCTTGCAAGGCGCTCGCTTGTTCTCAACCCGAATGCGCCATACGGCTACATGGTGCTCGGCAATCTGGCGCAGAAAAAGAATCAGCCGCGTCAGGCGATCGATTACTTCAAGCAGACCGTCGAGAAGTCGGGCACGGATACGACGTACGGTGACCTCAAGCGTCAGACGATGCTTGCGGCCGCGAATCTTGCTGCTGATGCCGCGGAGTCAGCGACGGGCGCCGAGAAAGCTGCCTACATCAGCGATGCGAAGTGGGGCTACGAGACGCTCGCGCAGGATCCGAAGGCGGGAAACTTCGCAGATCAGGCGCGGAGTGGGCTCGCGCGCATCGCATCGGCCAGTGGCGACACCGCCGCGGTTCGTGCGACCTACGCCGCGCAACTGGCGAATCCAAGTGCCTTGAGCTTTTCGCAACTGCTAAACGCTGGCGTCGGGCTGGCCAAGGCGAAGAACGTCCCGGATGCAATCACGATGTTCGAAGCGGCGTACAAGAAGAATCCGTATCATCGCGACGTGCTCTACAACCTTGCGATCATGTACCTCAACGCCGACAAGTATCCGCAGGCGTTACCGGTCATCCGTCAGCTCGTGAGCGTCGATCCGTCGAACGGCGACAACTACCGGCTCTTCACGATCAGCTTCGCGAATCTTGCGAAGGGCTATAACGAGAGGATCAAGAATTACAATGCGCTCGCGAAGAAGACGAAGCTGCCGAAGTCGAGCAAGGCCTACGAGGACTCGGCGCGCGTCTACTTCGATTCCGCCAAGGCGGTCAATGATTCGGCGCTGAAGTACAACAACATCGCCGAAGGATTTCCGATGAAGGTAACGTTCAACGAGTTCTCCACGGCGGAGGACAAGTCGACGGTCGGCGGCAGCATCATGAACAGCACCGACCAGAGCCAGACGTACACGGTGAAGGTCGATTTCCTCGACACCATGGGCAAGGCAGTGGCCTCACAGACCGCCACTGTCGGCCCTGTCGCGGCAGGTCAGAGCGGCCGATTCAGCGTGAGTAGTCCGGGCGCTGGGATTGCAGCGTTCAGGTATGCGCCGCTCGTCGATATCGCGACGATTAAGCCGAAGAGCTAACAGCGCAACTGACGAACTGCACCGGCGATCGACGGCAGTTGCGCGGTCGATTGGCGGCGCCGTCCGTCCGTAGTGCTCTCCAGATCACAAGTGCCTCATTTGGCTTGCCTTGGCTAGCCTGACCTTCTACCTTGCGTGAGCACTCGCGGCGCGCTGTCGCGGGCGATAGACGCGTTGGGGGAAGATCCGGTGATCTTCCCCCATTGCACTGATGGTGAGGGCGAGGCGAACCATGGTTCGCGTGAGCAAAGTACGAGCGGGAAGCATCGCGGAAGAGCTCGAGATCGTTCCCGGAACCGAACTGTTGTCCGTGAATGGCCGCGAGCTTCGAGACTTCCTCGATTGGGAGTTTCTCGCGGCCGACGACGAGCTCGTCCTCGAAGCGCGTCTCCCGAACGGAGAAGAGATCGTCTACGAGATCGAGCGCCCTGAAGGCGAGGCGATTGGCGTCGAGCTCGTGCCGCCGACCGTGCGTCGCTGCGCAAACCGGTGTGAGTTCTGCTTCATCGAAGGATTGCCCCCGGGTCTGCGTAAGAATCTCTACGTGCGCGACGACGACTATCGACTGTCTTTCGCGTACGGCAACTTCGCGACACTCTCGAATGTGAAAGAGCGCGACATCGAGCGCATCCTCGAGTATCGCCTCTCGCCGCTGTATGTGTCCGTGCATGCGACGCCCTGGGAAGCGCGGAAGGTATTGCTCAACAATCCACGCGTCCCTGACATCGCGGCGCAGCTGACGCGACTGGCTGGCGGCGGCATTCAGTTCCATTGTCAGATGGTGATCGTCCCCGGGCTCAACGATGGCGACGTCCTCGAGCAGTCGTTGCGCGACCTGTGGACGCTCGGCGACGCAGTCCTCTCTGTCGCGATCGTTCCCGTCGGCCTGACGCAGTTCTCGCATCTCTACACGGGAACGCCGATGGACGCAGCTCGCGCCGCGGGTTTGCTCGACATCGCCACGCGCTGGTCGAAGCGCGCAGAGCGCGAGCGCGGCGAGACGTGGGTCTTTGGTTCCGACGAGCTCTATTTGCTCGCGGAGCAACCGCTGCCGCCGGCGTCGCACTATGGTGATTTCGCCCAGATCGAGAACGGGGTCGGATCCGTCACCGCGCTGCGCGGGCGCGTGCGCGCAGGCCTAACGAGCCTGCCGCGCCTATCGAGCAAGCGCATCGGTGTGGTCACCGGAGTATCGATGGCCCCCCTCATGCCGGAACTCCTCGAGCTGCTTGCTGTAGCGACCGGGGCTCACTTCGAGCTGATTCGCGTCGAGAACTCGCTCTTCGGTCCCACAACGACGACCGCTGGGCTGCTCGTCGGCGCCGACATGCGGCGCGCACTGACGAATCGCTACGACCTGGATCTCGCGCTCATTCCCGCCGAATCGATCAACGATGACGGCGTGTTCCTCGATGAACAATCGTTCATCGAGGTCCGCGAATCGTTGCCGATGCCTTTGTATCCTTCGTATGACTTCATCGATGTGCTCGCGGGCGAGAGCGATGTCGAGCACGCGCGCGCTCCCGGCGGTGACGCAGCCGCATGAAAGACGCGGGTATTCCAGTCGTCGCCTTGCTCGGCCGACCGAACGTCGGAAAATCCGCGCTCTTCAATCGCATCGTCGGACACGAGACGGCGATCGTCTCCGAAGAGGCGGGAACGACGCGCGATCGCCACTTTGCGCGCGCGGACTGGAGTGGCCGCGCCTTCTGGCTGGTCGATACGGGCGGCGTTGCCGCCGACCCGCAGCGGCCGATGGATATCGAGATCCGGCGGCAAGTCGAACAGGCAGTCGGCGAGGCGGATCTGCTGCTCTTTGTCGTTGATGCCATCGCTGGTGTCCATCCAAGCGATGCGCATGTCGCGGACATGCTGCGCGCATCGGGAAAGCCCTGGTTGCTCGTCGCGAACAAAGTCGACAAGCCGCGCAGCACGGACTTCTACGAGTTCTACTCGCTTGGCGTCGGCGATCCAATTCCGGTCTCCGCCAACAATGGCATGGGTTCGGGCGATCTGCTCGACGAAGTCGTGCAGCATCTGCCTCCGGTTGCGGTGGAGGAGGAATCCGCGCTGCGCGTCGCTGTGGTAGGGCGTCCCAACGTTGGCAAGTCGTCATTCGTGAATCGGCTGCTTGGCGAGACGCGACTCGTCGTGTCCGAGATTGCTGGCACGACGCGTGACGCGATCGATACGCCGATGCGCTACCACGGACGTGAGCTCGTGTTCATCGATACCGCGGGCCTTCGCCGGCAAAGCCGCATCGAAGACGGAATAGAGTTTTATTCCGCGCTTCGTACACGACGGGCGATCGAGCGTGCAGAGATCTGCTTGCTGCTCGTCGAGCCCACCGAGGGGCAGATCCAGAATCAGGATCTCAAGATCGCCGCACTGGCGTGGGAAGCGGGACGTGGGCTGATCGTCGTCGTCAACAAATGGGATCTCGCGGAGCGCGACGACAAGGCCGCGGCGCGCTTCGAGAAGAAGGCGCGCGAGAAGGCTCCGTATCTGAACTTCGTTCCGTTCCTCTTTACCTCAGCGAAAACGGGCTTGCGAGTGACGCGCGTTCTCGATCTCATTGTCGCGGTCGATGAGGAACGGCAAAAGCGCATTGCCACATCGGAAGTCAATGAACGATTGGGTCAGCTGTTATCGCGGCTGCAGCCGCCGCAGGCCGCCGGGCGTGAAGTGAGGCTGAACTACGCAACGCAGGTGCAAACGTCGCCGCCAACGATCGCCGTATTCGGGAATCATCCGGAGCTCGTGGAGGAGCACTACGTGCGCTATCTGCATAACGGGTTTCGCGAAGCATGGGGATTTACGGGTAACCCGCTGCGAGTCGTGATGCGGCGAAAAGCGGGATAGCCAAAAGCAATGCATCCGGCACTCGCCATCGCGATCGCGTACGTCGCCGGCTCGATTCCTTCGGCATATATCGCTGGGAAGGCACGCGGCGTCGATCTTCGAAAACACGGCTCGGGCAACCTCGGCGCGACCAATGTCATTCGCGTGCTCGGCACGAAGATCGGGCTGGTCGTGTTCGCGTTCGATGTCGCGAAGGGTGCGATACCAGTATTGCTCTTGCCGCGGTACACGGTCTCCAGCTATCCGCCAATCTGGATCGCGATCGCGTGCGGCGTCGCAGCGATTCTCGGCCACACGCGGCCGTTGTTCCTGCTCTTCAAGCGCGGCGGGAAAGGCGTCGCCACCGCGGCCGGTGTCTTCCTCGCGCTCGCACCGATACAGACGCTGCTCGTTTTGATCGTGTTCGCCGTCGTGCTCCTAACGAGTGGATACGTGTCGCTCGGATCGCTCATCAGTGCGTCGCTGCTTCCCGTGCTCATCGGTGTGACGGTCGGTCCGACGTCGCCGCTGTTTGCGATCAGCGTCCTCGTTGCGTTGTTCGTGTACTGGACGCATCGCGGAAATATCGGGCGACTCCGACGAGGCGAAGAGCATCGCTTCGGCAAGCCAGGCACTCAGCCATCGCGTCGCATGGCGGCGGCGCTGGCGATTGGTCTCGTTGTCGTCCTCGCGGTGCTCGTGGCCGCGCGATTCGCAACGTGACGCGTTGCGCGGTGATCGGGGCGGGTGCATGGGGGACTGCGCTCGCTGATCTGATGGCCGTGGCCGGCCACGAGGTTCGGCTCTGGGCATACGAAGCCGATGTCGTGCAATCAATCAACGAGCGGCATGAGAACACCCGCTTTCTCGCTGGTGCACGATTGGCGCCCGAGCTGGTCGCGACCAATGACCAGTCTGTAGCTCTCGAGGAAGCGCGACTCGTCTTGTACGCTACGCCGTCGAACCATCTGCGCGGAATCGCGCGGTCGGCGGCGTCGTGCATTCATCGCGATGCGATCGTCACCGTTGCGTCCAAGGGAATCGAGCTGGGCACGATGGCGTTGATGACGGACATCATTGTCGCCGAGGTGCCTCGCCACGCAGTCGTCGCGTTATCGGGGCCTAGTTTTGCGGCTGAAGTGGCGGCGCGGCAGCCGACCGCCGTTGTTGCGGCCTCGGTTTCGGCCGATGCCGCTTTGTTCGTTCAGGAAGCGATGAGTGGCGGCAGCTTCCGTGTCTACACACACGACGACGTCGTTGGCGTGGAGCTTGGAGGCGCCCTCAAGAACGTGATGGCGGTCGCCACGGGAATCCTCGAGGGCGTTGGCCTCGGCTTCAATTCGCGCGCCGCCCTGATCACCCGGGGTCTCGCCGAGATGACGCGGCTAGGTATGTCGCTGGGGGCGCAGCCGGCGACGTTCGCCGGCCTCGCTGGTATCGGCGACCTAGTGCTGACGTGCACCGGCTCCTTGAGTCGCAATCGCGCGTTAGGCGTCGAGCTCGGGCGCGGCAAGACGCTCGAGGAGGCGCGCGCCGGCAAGGAGACGGTCGCCGAGGGCGTCGTAACCTGCGCGAGCACGATCGAGCTCGCGGCGCGCGAGGGCGTCGAAATGCCGATCGCGGAGATGGTCTATCGAATTCTATTCGATCATCACTCGGCAAAACTCGCTGCCCAAGAGCTGATGGCGCGTGAGCTGCGCGCCGAGCAGGACGTATGAGCGCCGGCCCGGATCCGATTCAGGAATTCTTCTCGATCGGCGAGGTCTGTGAGCTCACCGGTCTCAAGGCGCACGTGTTGCGCTACTGGGAGAGCCAGTTCCGTTTTCTGAATCCGGCGAAGAATCGGTCGGGCAACCGCGTGTATCAACGCAAGGAGATCGAGCTGGTTCTCCTCGTTAAGCATCTACTATACGCCGAGAAGTACACGATCGATGGGGCGCGCCAGAAGTTGAACGAGCATCGGAAGGCTGGGGGGCTGCGGCGGATCTCACGCGATGCGCTCGCCGTCGAGACACTCGAGTCGATCGAACAGGACCTTCGCGATCTCCTGCGACAGTTGGAGTCCTCGAGCGAGAATGGAGCGCGCTGATGCGGCTTCTGCTCACGAACGACGACGGCATCCTCGCGCATGGTCTCGAGTGCTTGCAGGAGGCAGCCGCGCCGCTGGGTGACGTCACCATCGTCGCCCCGGATCGAGAACAAAGCGCAACGAGCCATTCACTCACGCTCCACCATCCGATTCGGCCGGTTCGTCGCGGCGACACGAAGTGGCAAGTCGACGGCACGCCGACCGACTGTGTGATGCTCGCCGTCGAAGCCCTGATGCCTGAACGCCCGCATTATGTCCTGAGCGGAATCAACCACGGCCAGAACATGGGTGAGGACGTCCTCTACTCGGGCACCGTCGCCGCGGCGATGGAAGGTCTGGCGTTAGGCATACCGTCGATCGCGATCTCGTTCGCGGGCGGCGATCTTCGGGCGGATGTTACTCATCTGCGAAAACAGGTGCGGGTATTGACGGACCTGCTGCGCCACCTGACGTCGCTGCCGGCATTTCCACCCAACACGCTGCTCAATGTGAATCTACCGCCGGTCGATGGCGGTGCCGTGAAAGGCGTTCGATTGACGCGCCTTGGCCGGCGTGTGTATTCCAACTCGATCACGCCAATGCGTGATCCGTGGGGGCGCGAGATCTACTGGATTGGCGGAGGACACGCGAGTTGGACGGGCGAAGAAGACTCGGATTTTCGTGCGATCGAGGAAGGGTTCATTTCGGTAACGCCCCTGCAGCTCGATCTCACGCACTACAACGTTCTCGACGCGGCGGCGACATGGTGGCGCGACCTGTAGATCAGGAATTGCGCGGTGCACGACTGCGGCTCGTCGAGACGCTGCGCGAGAAAGGGATTCGCGATCTCGCCGTACTTCGCGCGTTCGAGCAAACGCTACGTCATCAATTCCTTCCGACGGGCTTACGCCATCGCGCCTACGATGATAGTCCACTGCCGATCGGGAATGGACAGACCATCTCGCAGCCGTCCATTCATGCGCGATACCTCGAGCTTCTGCACCTCAGTGGACACGAGAAGGTCCTCGAGGTCGGCACGGGCTCTGGATATCAAACCGTGCTCCTTGCGCACCTTGTTGAGCAAGTGTTCACCATCGAGCGAATTCCAGCGTTGTACCAACTGGCGCGCGAGGCCATTCAACGCGCGGGCGTCGGTAACGTCTCGATGCTGCTCGGTGACGGGACGCTGGGGTGGCGCGAATACGCGCCCTACAATGCGATTCTCGTCAGCGCTGGCGCACCTTCGGTGCCTGAGCCGCTCCTCACGCAAATTGCCGAAGGCGGACGCATGCTCGTTCCCGTCGGTACGCGCGAAGACCAACAGCTCGTCATGTACCAGCGCACGAATGGTCAGCTGCAGCGAAAGGAGCTCGGGCCCGTCCGCTTCGTGCCGCTCGTCGGCCATCACGGATGGGACCACCGGGAGAGGCGTTGAGTCGTGCTGTACGTCGCGGTGCGGGGAAGGGTGCAGGGAGTCGGATTTCGCTGGTTCGTCCGCGAACGTGCGCGTGCACTCGGCCTGACAGGGTGGGTGCGAAACAGGCAGGATGGCGCTGTCGAAGTGTTCGCTGTGGGTAACGAAGTGGCGCTCCAGAAGCTTCGCGCGCTCCTTAATTCCGGCCCCTCAGGAGCGAGGGTGAGCGAAGTCGAAGATCAACGCGCACAGCCAACCGCATCCGCGCTCGAGCCTTTCGGGATTCTCAAATGACCGTCGTTCAAAGCAGTGCCGCGCGAGAGCTCGAGTCGCGCATCAGAAGCGCGATTAGAGACATCCCGGACTTCCCGAAGCCGGGTGTCATCTTTAAGGACATCACGCCGCTGCTGTCCGACGCGTCATTGTTCCGCGCAACCACGGACGCGATGGCGCGGTCGTTCGAACCTGAGCGCGTCTCGCACGTCGTTGCGATCGAGAGCCGCGGATTCATCCTTGGGGCTCCCGTCGCACAGTATCTCGGCGCCGGATTTATTCCCGTCCGGAAATCGGGGAAGTTGCCGGCGAAAACGGAAGCGATCGAGTACGCGCTTGAGTACGGCACTGACCGACTTGAGATTCATGCGGACGCGTGTCACTGGGAACGCCGTCCGCGAGTGCTTATCGTCGATGACGTCCTCGCGACTGGCGGAACAGCCGACGCGACGCGTCGCCTCATCGAAGGGCTTGGCGGTGACGTTTTGGGCTTCTCGTTCCTCGTCGCGCTCAGTTTCCTTCCAGGACTCGAGCGCCTAAAACTGAGCCGCCTGCAGGCCCTGGTGACTTACTGAGGCCGCTCACTCAACGGGAGTCAAACGATGGCCGACTTGGCATCGTGGTGGGCGAAGTTGACGGTGGGCCGCTAATTTAAACTGGTTATGTCCGAGTCTTGCCCCCGTAGCTCAGATGGATAGAGCAGCGGTTTCCTAAACCGTTGGCCGGGTGTTCGAGTCACCCCGGGGGCGCTTTGGGACAAATAATCGGTCAACCTAACGAGGTCTTGCACAATGGCTGGGAAGCCGAAATCGACGACTCCGGAGCCCACTCCAGCGCCCTCTCCAGTGCGCGCGAACAAGCTGAGCGACGGTCTCGACGTCATGGAGTGGGTTCAGGTCAACTCGAGGCTGCTTGGCGGCGCGGCGGCGATCGTCGCTATCGCTGCGGCGGGCTACTGGTTCTACATCCGGTCGCAGCAGATCAAGACGGTCAATGCGGACCGGAGCCTGATGCAAGCCGAGCAATCGCTGCAGTCTGGCAACACGGCGCTTGCTAGCAGCGACCTGCAGCGGGTCGTGACGCGATATAAGGGAACCGGCGCGGGCACAGAGGCGGCGCTGTTACTGGCGCAGACCGACTACAACGGTGGCAAGTACGCGGAAGGGATCAAAGTCCTTCAGGAGATCTCCGGCCATGCAGGCGGCAGCGAGGCCGCCGTTCAGAGCCTCATGGGAGATGGACACGCGCAGATGGGCAAGAATGCGGACGCCGCGAAGGCATACGAGAAGGCGGCGGACGCGACCATATACGACAACGAGAAGGCCTATTATCGAGCAAAGGCAGCGCGTTCGTACGCCGCGGCCGGCAGCAACGCGGATGCTCGGCGGCTGTGGACGCAGCTCTCGACAGATCAGAAATCTCAGTCTGTGGCGGCAGAGGCTCGGGTGCGATTGGCCGAGCTCGACGCAAAACGGGCGGGCAAGTCGTGATTGCTGCTTGGTGATGTCGGTCTAAGACCGGAAGAATTGGCTCGTCGCTCGGCGGTCGGTTTGTGCAGCCGCAGATACGTACGTATAAGATGTATTATGTAAACTCAATCTGTGAAGAAATGTGGAGAAGCCAAATCGGTTCTCCACTTTCTCTTGCTAAATCGTTGCGCTGAATATCTCTGCGATATTCCCCACAAAGACGATCCGCGCCTCGCCAGATAGGGACGCGGCGTATCGGTCGCCAATCACGTGATGGCGGACGTGCAACGATCGGCCTGAGCGGGTCTTGAGCTCGACTGCGTCCGTGGCCTCACCCCAGGCGGCCAGCAACAAACCCGAGGCCACTGCCCCAGTCCCACAAGCGAGTGTCTCAACCTCGACGCCGCGCTCGTATGTGCGGATGTGCCAGCCATCGTCGCCGCGCGAAACGAAATTCACGTTCGCGCCGTGGCGCAGCGTTGGATGGTGCCGCAGCTCGCGGCCCCGCTCGACTACCGACATCCGCTCGACGTCTCCGCACAGGACCACCAAATGCGGCACGCCGACCAGCGCGAAGCCCAGACGACTCTCGCCTGCCGCCAATGCCGCGTCGAAGCAATCCTCGAGTTCTGTAACAGGCTGAAGGTCGATCTCGGGCTGACCCGCTCGAAAACGAGCGGTGACGGTTCCAGAGTCCGTCGATATCTCGAACTCGGAGTCCTGTTCAACGATCCCGAGTTCGACGGCCAACCGAGCGCCGCACAGCGTCGCGTTCCCGCAGAGCGCCGCGATCGTGCCGTCGCTGTTCAGGTATCGGATCGCAATGGAGGAACGGTTGCCGCGAAGAAAGACAATGCCGTCCGCACCGACGCCGGAACCGCGCGCGCAAATAGCACGGATCGTTGGCGTTTCCTCGAGCAGCCCGGCCGGCTCGCTCCTCACATCGACGAAGACGAAGTCGTTACCCGAGCCGGTCAGCTTATAAAACGGACGTCCCTTCTTGATCACGATTCACGCCCTCATACGATCCGCCTCAGGGCCCAGAACCGCAGCCGCCAGACCATCCAGACCGCCTCGCGCACGATCGACCGTGACATCTTACTCTGCCCTTCGGTACGATCGACGAACACGATTGGTATCTCTACGATCTTGAAGTGCTTTCGCCACGCGCGAAAGCTCATCTCGATCTGAAATGCATAGCCGTTGGACCGAACGTGCGTGAGGTCGATTGCCTGGAGCACCCTTCGGCGAAAGCATTTGAAGCCGCCAGTCGCATCCCACACAGGTAAGCCGGTGACTATGCGAGCGTACACGTTGGCGAAGTAACTCAACAGCAAGCGTTTGATCGGCCAGTTCACAACCGTCACTTTACCATTCCGGTAGCGCGAACCGAGGACGAGATCGGCGTCCTCGATCGCCCGAAGAAACTGCGTCAAATGCGCGGGATCGTGCGAGAAATCAGCGTCCATCTCGAACACGAAATCGTAGCACTGTTCGAGCGCCCAGTTGAATCCAGCAATGTATGCCGTACCAAGCCCCATCTTGCGTGGCCGCTTGATGATATGTAGCCGCGTCTCATGTTGCACGAGATCCCCGACGACTTCGCCGGTACCATCCGGTGATCCGTCGTCGACGACGAGGATCTCGAGGCGAGGATCCTGTTCGAGAATGGCTCCGACGAGTCGCGTGATGTTCTCGCGCTCGTTGTATGTCGGGACGATGACCAGCGCGCGTTCGGCCACTCCTCAACCTGCGGGGATTCGCACGAAGAGGGCTTCGCTGCCAGAGACTGCGTTTCCGCGTCGTGCACGCAATGTCGGCGGCGACCACCCTCTTTCAATGCTTGGTGGGGGAATCGGTTCGCTTGCAATGCGAGGCGCGGACCGTGCTGCGATGCCTCGCCTGCGTTCGCCGTGAAAACTGGCACGGCTGGCGAGTGATCGCCAGCCGTGCGACACCACAGAGTGTCGACCAATCACTCGATAACTGTCACGAATCCCGACTCGTTCGATACCACCGCGCGCTTTCCTGTCTCGTCGAACGCTATGCGACGCGGGATACCACCGATTGGCAGGGTCGATAGCTTGCTTCGCGATGCCCGATCGACAATCCAGAGCACTCCCGCCGAAGGGCTCGATGCATAAAGCTGCTTGCCGTCGGGCGTGAGCATGAGACCAAACACCGATGCGCCCATCGAGATCTGCGTGGTCTCGCTGCCGGTTGTGGCGTTCAAGACGTGAATGACGCCTGCAGATTCATCCGCTACGTAGAGTTCTCGTCCATCCGGTGATACCACAATGTCCTGCAGCGTTCCCGAAAGCTGGATCGAGCGCACTGCGGTATTGCTCCGTGTATCGACGACGGTGATGCCACCGAACATTGCTGACACATAGAGCATATTGCCGTCGGGAGATTGCGCCAAACCGTTAGGCGCACCGCCAACGGTTAGCGACGCTTCTACCGAGTGGCCGGGCAACGAGATCACGCCGAGACTGCCGCTCGACGCCGTCGCGTAGACGTGTTTTTCGTCGCGCGAGGCGAGCACCCGAAACGTGGTCGACGGTCCGTTCACCACTCCGGTCGATTGCTTCCCCGTGAGGTCGACGAACTGCACGTTCCCGTCCATCTGATTGGTCACCGCCGCAGCGGCGCCGTTGGCGAAGAGCGTGATACCGGTCGGAACACTGCCGACGTGAATGGAGTCGACGACGCGCGCTGCGGCTAGGTCAAGGCGAACGATCTGCGCGCCGTCGAGCTGGGTGACCACGGCTGTTGTTCCGGCGACGCCAATGCCGTAGGGCCTTTGACCCACGGCGATGGTGGCCGCGATCACGCCACCCGGGTGTGTTGTCCCGTTTTGGCGTGGCTCGGTGGATCCGCTACATGCAGCGACGGAGAAGAGCGCAGCCGCAGCAACGAGTGACAAGGATTGCTGTTCACTAGCTACGCGCATGTACAAGCCTCCTAATGGGGTGACTCGATTTGCGGCTAACACGGCTGGCGTGACCGCTCGCACGCCGTCATGTTATAATGTCGCGGCGCCTGTCGGTTTGATAGCACATTTCTGCCCGCATCAACCCGACGAAGCGCTGATCGCGATCCGACAAATTTCGAGAGATCTCGACCGCCTGAACAGCCTGAAAGTGGAGTTTTGCATGCGGCAAACTTTGAACCGCAATTTCGTGTCGGTCGCGTTGGTGGTCGTTGTCGCCGCGTGTGGATCTTCGAGCTCGCCTCGGCTCACCGGACCGGCGACGCTAACGGCGCGACAGCCGCTTGCGACCTTGGGAACCGTCGGTGCTAGTCTCACGCCGGTACCGACATTCGTTGTTAAGGATTCGGGCGGGCGTCCGCTTCCGAATGTTTCCGTGTCGTTCGTGACGAGCGTCGGGTCAGTCGTTACGCCAACGAGCGTGTCCACGGACGCGAACGGCGTCGCCTCACCCAGCGCATGGATTCTTTCTTCTCGCCCGGGATTTGCTTCGTTGACCGCGCTGGTTTCTTCGCCGCCGCTCTCCACGACGGTGAACGTAAGCGTTGGTGCCGGACCTCCAAGCGTCCTGTCGATCCAACCATCGCTGATCTCGCTCGGCCTCACCGATACGACCACGCTCACTTCGTTCGTGACGGACGCGCAGCAGAATCCCCTCGCGGGTGCTCCCGTGACATATACGTCCTCGAACACGGCGGTCGCAACGATTTCCGGTAGTCGAGTAATCGCTCATGGCGAGGGGAATGCTGTCATCACCGGCAGCGTAACAGGCACTGCGGTAACGGCCACCGTCCCTGTGAGCGTCGTGCCGAGATTTGGACATCTCAGCGGGCGACCTTTTGGAATCGCTTACGTCGCCGGGACGCCGGGATCGATTCTCGTCTCCTCCCTCGATGTCAACTCGGTCTCCTTTGTGAATGCCGGATCGTTCGCCGTCGGAAGTTCTGTTGGCGTATCACAGACCCCGAGTGATGTTTTCGTGAATGCACAGGGAACAGTCGCGTTTGTGTCCGCAGTAGATGGGCCGAATGTCGCAGAAGTGAATATCGCCTCAGCGAGCCTCCTGCAGAATCTCGCTGATGGCGGTTCGGCGCGTGTGCTACTCTCGCCTGACGGCTCACAGCTCTACGTGGGAAAGAATGGCGGATTAGACGCCTTCATGCTGTCCACCGCCACGAGGACGGCGTCACTCCCGCTCGGTACCCAGGTCAATGGCGTGGCCGTGTCGGCCGACGGTTCAACGCTCTGGGCCTCGGAACGGTTCAGCGCGAAGGTGTTCCGCATCAACACCGCGACGATGACGGTTACCGATTCACTCAACGTTGGCGGCATGCCGGAGGACATCGTCTATCACGCCGCGAGCGGCAACATCTACGTCGCGAACGAATCGGGTTGGGTGGACGTCCTGAGTGGTAGCAACCTCTCGTCGGTTACTCGATTCAGCGGTCTCCCTGGCGCGTTCGCCCTGCGGCTCACCGCCGATGGCTCGAAACTGTACATATCGGCCAGTTCGGCGGGTCAGGTGTATGTCGTCGATCGCGCGACGGGCAGCATCAGTAGGACGTTGATTGTTGGTGGCATCCCGCGCCGCATGGTCTTCCTACCGGACGGACGTGCCGCGATCGCCAACGAAGCCGGTTACGTGAGTCTTGTACAATAGACCCCCGACTCCTATTGCGATGAGCGCGGCGAGCATTGAAGCGATGGTGATCACCTTGCCGCGCTCGTAAGCCGGATCTTCGTAGCGAAGCTCTACGGAGCGTGCGCCAGTTGGCAATTGGACGCCGATGAGATTGTAGTCCACGCGGTCCGTGAGCGCCGGTTTCCCGTCTGCTGTCGCCCGCCAGCCAGTGAAATAGTTCTCCGAGACGACGAGCGCTGCTCCTGCCGGCGCCGGCGAAACAAGCTGCAGCTGCATCCTACCCGGTGAATAACTCCGAACGTTAACCGGCACCGCGAGTGGCTCGGGCAGCGCTTTGATCTGCTGTCCCGGAATCTTCGATGTTGTGTCGAGAATGGCTACCCGAAGGGGGTCGAACTCCTGCTTTCGCACGACATCGAGCGTCTGATCCTCCGGGGCCTTCACGAACACCGGTGCAAGCCAGGCGAGCGGATTGTCGCCGGCCACTCGGTACAAATAAACCGGAGTGCCTTGCGCATCCTTCACCGGTCCAACGACGCGTTCCATCGGCGGAAGCCCGAGCTGAACCGTCAACTCGTGAATGAGGCTGCTGTCGGCGTTGGTGTAGAAGAAGCGAATATTCTCGTGGCGCCAGAACGCCGGACTCAAATAGATACGTGGATCATAGCCCGTCGTGCTTGATTTGCCGGCGAGCAACTGGTATCTCCCGATCTCGTTGCCGTGATAACCGAGCGCCTGTCTGACGTTATGCACCATAAGCCCATCGCCCTCGAGCATGACGTCTCCGCTGGGTGGGTTGCCAAGGGGCATCGCCAGTACGCGGCCGGGTTCACGCTGCGAGTTCACATAGTCGATCGCCGCGTCGGACGCGTAAAGCACAGATGCTCTTGGCGAGAACATCCAGTACTGCTTCTCGACGCTGAAGAGGTCGAGCGCGATGAGCGCGACCACCAGCCATCCGGCGAGGCGCGTCGTTAGGCGCTCCCGATCGAGTAGCCACACCAGTCCCGCCGCAAGGCCGACGACGAGGAAGCAGCGCCACGCCCCAAGAATGACCGCCGTGCTATTGCTGGCAATGAACGCGTCGAGCTGATCTCCGGCCCAGGAAGCTGCAATCACTTGCGCCACGTTGGTCAGCGCGCCGACCGACGCGAGCGCGGCAATGACCACCGCCGCAATCAGCCAGCCGACTGCATATCGCACGGAGATGCGGCGCTCCAACAGTTGCTCCACGCCCAGCGCGACCAGCATGGCGACCGAGAATGCGATCACGAACAGCATCGTACTCGGCGCACGGAAGAACTTCGTCCCCGGCACGATCGCGTAGATCAAACGATAGAAGGGCGTATTGCCGCCTAACGCCCAGAGCAGACTGACAATGAACGTTCCGATCCAGAACCAGCGGAACGCCTTCCGTCTGCTCGTCAGGCCCGCGCCGGCGAGCAGCAGACTCGCCGCGCCGAGATACTCGCTATGCAGATGAATTCCATTACGACCCCAGTAGCGCGAAAGAATGCCGCTGAACTCGGGCAAGTAGGTATTGATCAGTTCCTCGATCGGCAGCGAGTACGTCGTCACGTAGGCGTAGTCGCGACCACCTGCGCGCGGGGAGAACGGTACGTATTCCATCACCGGCAGATACTGCACCGAACCCATGAGGGCGCCGAGACTCACCGCGCCGAGCGCCAAACCAAGTCGTCTGACGGCAGTTGCGCGATCGAGCTGGACGACCGATCCATCGCTGGCCTCGATATGCGCGAACGCGAGGTACAGCGAGAATGCTCCGCACCCGAGAAGCATGTACTGTAGCAGCTGCGGGTGGGGGCTCAGCACGGCGAGTCCGATGACGAGCGCGAGGACGCCCCACACCCAGTGCCGGCCGTCGCGGATCCCTCGAACCAACATCCAAAGAGCAAGCGGAAAGAGTGCGCTAACGTAGAGCTTTCCGTCATGGCCTGGCGAGACATACGCGGCGATTGGACCGCACATCATGTACGCCACACCGCCCGCCAGCGCCGGGATGAATCCCAAGCCCCACGCGCGCAAGAAGCCGAAGGTAAAGAAGCCCGCGAGAAAAATGTGGATGATGAAGGACCACGTCATCGCGACGTCCGTGGGCAACAACGCGCGTAGCAGGAACGTGGGATAAAAAATGTCGCCGTGCATGGCGGCGACGTAGGGCAAACCGCCGAAGAGATATGGATTCCACAGCGGGATTCCCTGCCCCGCCTTGAGCGACATAGCCGCGAAGTTTCGAACGGCGTACCCGCCCGTGTACTGATCGCTCATCGGATTCACGAGGAATCGACCGCTGAGCGCGGGAAACGCCAACGCCAGAGTGCAGAGAGCGAGAACGAGCGCGGCGAGCGCGTATTCGTGGCGAGGTGCAACTGCTATCGCAGCTACAACTTTAGGGGTGCGCTTGGTTTCCTTCGGAGGACGCGGCGCGGCTCGCTGTGGCGTGGCCATTTATCGGTTCTCGGGTCTAGCTAAGGCAGAAGCTAACGGCGACGCTCAACCGCGGCGATGGCGAACGGCGTCAGAATAGATAGACGCGTAGCGGGCAGCGACCGCATCAGGACTGAACTTCGCGATCATGAGAGCGCGCCCTCCCCTGCCTAAACGCGCGCGCTCGTCTGGATTTGTCAGAAGTTCGTCAAGAGCCGTAGCGAGCGCCTCGATGTTCCCTGGTTGAACGAGCACTCCGGTTCGCCCTGGCACGACCGCGTCTGGAACACCACCAGAATCGAACGCCACCACCGGCGTCTCGCAGAGAAGCGACTCGATTGCGGTGAGACCGAGTCCTTCGTCGAGCGCGGGAATCACATGCACTGCGGCTTCACGATACCGCTCGGCCAGATCCGCCTGTGACAGGAGTGGCAGCCAGTTGATGCGGTCGGCGACGCCAAGGTCCTGCGCCAATTCTCGTAGATGAGCATCGTCGACGCGTCCGGCACCAACGACATCCACCGAGGGTCGCGTCCGCATAATGGCGAGGGCGCGTAGCAGATGGTGAAGTCCCTTCTGCTCAGTCAATTTACCGATGAAGAGGAGCCGGTTCTCGACGCGTGCGTTGCCGGGATGGAAGAGACCCGGCACAACAGGCATCGGTGCCACGATCGGATTCGCCTTCGGTGCCAGCTGCGTGGCTTCGCGCGCGAGCCAGGACGAGACGGTCGTCAGCGCATCGGTAGTACGCGCGACGAAGCGGAACGCGCGCGCACCTCCGAGGACATCGCGGGCGAGACGCACGTCCGAGCCATGCAGTGTCGTCACAAGTGGCCGCCGGGCGAGCGCGCGCAGTCCCGTTCCGATGATTCCTCCGGGAAACCACCAGTGCGCGTGGACAAGATCGAATTGGCCCGTTCGCAAGAGGCGTAGCGACTTGGCGAACGCGGCGGAGAGGAGTCCCGCCATCGCGATGCGGCCGCGCCAGGAGCTGCGGACCTGCACGCTCATCATTCCGCCGTAGGCGAGGGACTCCATGCCGCCTGGCGCATAACGATAGCGGTGGACGCGGATTCCCTCGATGATCTCGTGGCTCGTCAAGCCCGGCGCGGAGGGAGCAAGGACCTCGCTGTCGATGCCGTGATCACGGAGCGCCGTGGCGAGGCGAAGGATGAACGACCCGACCGGATCGTTCTCGTATCGCGGATAAGCGTGTGCGATGAAGAGCGCACGCATCACGAGTGTGGCGAGGGTTGTTCGGCGAGGCGCGCTCCGGCGGCATTCTCCAGACCGAGCGCGTATTGCGGCGCCGGCTCGGTCGTGTGAAAGCGCACGGTGCCGTCGGCGGCAATCGCCGTAGCGCGGGCGGCACGCCGCGCGCGCCGCCAGGCAACGATCTGCCCCGTCGTTGCGAAGAAGGCGTGCATCATCGCGAGTCGGCTGACGAGGTTCCCGTAGGCATCGGGCGCGCCGGGAAAGCCGAGGGCCGTCGTGAGATTGGGATGCCAGATGCCGCACCAGAGGCCGTCGACTGCACGCGTCGTCTCGGCCAGATCCAACGCGTCGGCGATCCAGGCGTCCGGCGACTCGATGCGCCGGTACTTACTCAACGCGCGGTCCATCCACGTGAACGGAATCTCGTCGATGTTCAGCGAGCTCTGATCACTCTCGCTCCACACGGGTACGACGTCGGCGACGCCGAGCCGAAATCCATTGCGATCGGCGAAGCCGAAGGTCGAGTCGTGGTTAAATCCAGCGGTGGCCATCGCCCGATGGGTGACGCCCGGTCGCATGCGCAGATAATGCTGGCGAACGCCGTTAGGCATGGCACCCGCGATCGCACCCAACCGCTCTCGTTGGGCGCGGAAGCGCTCCGCATCGAGGTACGTCTCGAAGCTGCCGTGAAGCTCGACGCCGTGGCCGGCGGATGCGATGGCGGAGATGATACGGCGGGCGGCCGGCGACTCAGGGACATAAGTCAGATCGCCGGCGCGCATTGTCGCGAACGTCGGGGTCCCACAGAGGATGAACCATGTCGACTTCACGTCATACGTGCGTTCGGCCTCCAGCACGCTCGCCACGCCCTGCCACACGGGATTGCCAACGGCAGAACCGAGTGCGGCGCGAATGATCGCGCCGATGCGACTAAAATCTCGCTTACGTGCCAGCTCGACGATACGCAATCCGGTGAAAACGGGCCAATGCGCCACGACGTCGAGATCGTGACTCAATACTACAGCCCAGCGCTTGCCATTTGGCCATGGCGCGAGCAGTCGCAGGGGTCTTCGGCCAGCGACAGCGACGACGGCGCGCCGCAACTCGACGGCGGCGAGGCTCAGGACGGGCGAACGCTCGTGGCCCGAGGTCACGAGGTCGTTGTCCTCGGCACGCACGCGGCCGAAACGGTCATAGATCGTTGCGTGCTGCTCGCGCGCCGCGCCGGCGATCGATGTCACCAGCCGGAGCACCGAACGAGGCACCGTTACTTGACCGTCGCCGCGCTCGATCCACCAACCGCGAGCGAGACACGCGGCGAGTGTCACGGCCTCCTCACCATCGACTAGACGGAGACGCACGATGTCGCCGTTCCCCGCGAAACGCAGGACGCGCGACAAATCGAGGAGGAGCTCGAGCCCGAATCGCTCGGCCGAGCCGCGTGGTTGAGATTCCGGGTCGAGCGCGAGCATCAGAGTCGCTCCCAAGCTGACCGGCTATGGAACAGGGCGCAAGTGCGCGCCAGATCCGTCGACGTATGGTGATGGATCATCCATCGCCGCGAGCAAGACGGTGGCGTACTTGACTCGTCGGCGCGTGGCGGCCCAGACTTCGCGCGGTCCCTTACCTCGCCGAATGATTCCGAAGAAGCGAATTCCCTTCAGGCACCTCATCCTCTTCGGATGGATGCCAAGCGCCCTGAAGGTGTGGGCGTATCGGCATCTGCTCGGCTATCGCATCGGCCGCGGTGTACGCATGTCGTTTGGCGGTGTGGTGGTCGGGAAGAACGTCAGCCTTGGTGATCACGTCGAGATCGGGTTGCTCGCGGTCGTCATGGGCCGGACGATCGAGATCGGGCGTCACTCGAGCGTGGGAACGATGAGCTACGTCGCGTGCGAGAAGATCACAATCGGCGAGGACGCTCGCATTCGCGAGCAGGTTTATGTGGGGGGACCGCAGCTGCCCGAGTCGAGTTTCACGCTCGGCAGTCGGACGATCATTCTCCAGATGGCGTACATCAATCCGACGAAGCCGGTGACGATCGGCGACGACACGGGGATCGGCGGCCATTGCCTGATTTTCACCCACGGCGCATGGCTGAATGCG
The DNA here is from genome assembly GCA_036496605.1 of Gemmatimonadaceae bacterium. Taxonomy (NCBI): domain Bacteria; kingdom Pseudomonadati; phylum Gemmatimonadota; class Gemmatimonadia; order Gemmatimonadales; family Gemmatimonadaceae; species Gemmatimonadaceae bacterium. The sequence continues at coordinate 51,837 of DASXKV010000029.1, forward strand.
CTCGACGGCTACCCGGTGAATTACGAGCCTGTGACGTTAGGCAAGAGCGTGTGGCTGCCCTGGCGTGTGTTCATCATGCCGGGCACGACGATCGGTGACGGCTCGGTGATCGGCGCGAATTCGCTCGTGCAAGGTACGATCCCGCCGTGCAGTCTCGCGGTCGGTTCGCCTGCGAAGGTGATTCGCTCAGCGCCGGATTTTCCACGACGATTGAATGCCGAGCAGCGCGCGGCGAAAGTAGCGGAGATGCTGAGCGAATTCGACCGGTATGTCATGTATGAAGGGACACGCATCGAGGCGAATGGCGCGGAGCGCACTTATCATCGCGACGGGAGGCGCTGGCGTTTGGTTTGGCGACGCGGCGCAGGCCAAGACGTCCCGCTCGACCGAGGTGACACGCTGCTGACGGAAGTCGCGCTCGACGACGCCGAGCGCCGCGCGCTGGGCGAGCAAGGCGCGTACTGGCTGGATCTCGCTGGAAAGAGCCGAAGCGAGTCGGGGAGTCCCCTGACCGAAGAGATCGCGTCGTTCCTCGCCCGGTATGGGATCCGGCTGCCGCGTGTGCCCACAGCTAGTGGATGAAGCGCCGGAAGCCCGTCTGGTCGGCAACGATGACAGTACCATCGGCGGCAATCGCGATGTTACGAGGATCGCCACCGGTGTTGATCGTCTTGTAAACTTCGCGCGTGGCGACCTCGACGACTTTCACTGCTCGACCGTTTGCCAGGACGACGTAGAGATAATCGGTGCCAATCGGCGCGGGCGTCGTGTCAGGCGGTAGTCATGACCGCCGAACGAGGTAAAGGAGTCCCGGCGTGACCTCGAGCACCGTGAGCCAAAGGCGTGAGGCAACCGTGATGACGGCCGCTTCCGCGGGCGTCCCCAGCTTGAGGGCGACGAACACGGTGGTCATCGCCCATTCGCGGACGCCGAGACCGCCGGGCGCGGGCAGCGCGAGATAGCCCACCAGATAAGAGAGTGTGAATGTCGCGACGTACGCCGCCCAGCTGCCGCCGGCGCGGCCGACGACGGCCACGGCGAAGAGCTCGAATGCGACGCCGTAGAGGAGCCAGGTAATCACGTAGCCTGCGGTACTTTCCCACACCGCCACCGCAGGGATGGAAAGCGAGACCGTCCGCTTCATGACACGGCCAACCAGAGTTGCGGCCCACTTCACGGTGAGTGGCGCGAGCAGCAGCGCGAGTAGGAGTATGACCGTGGCGGCCATCACGGCGCCTTGCGTGCGAGCGCCGAGCGCTCGTAAGGACTGCGTTCCGAGCGCCAGCACAACGACGAATCCTGCGACGACGTTACAGACGGCAACCATGATCGCGGAGCTACCGGCGACGGCGAGCGAGACCTGCTCGCGACGCATCATCGTCGCCATGGACGTAAGCTGCCACACTTTACCGGGAACGTACTTTCCCAAGTTTGAAACGAACCAGACGCGGGCAGCGAGGGCGAACGACACCCGCGCTCCGGAGCGCGCGAGCAGGCGTCGCCAGATCTCGACGAGTAGTCCGTAAGTCGCGAGCACGACAAGTGAAGACAGCCCGAGCCATCCCCAATGCAACTCGATATTCAGCTCGGCGGCGGAGGCGTCGCGCCATTGTCGCCAGATCGTCCACGCCGCGAAAATGACGAAGGCGATGGCCAATGCGTACTGGGCAAAGCGCCAGGCGATGCGCCTAGCGCCTGGCGAAGCGGCAGCGGGAGGGTCGCCCCTGGCGGTCAAAAGCCGGGGCGATCGCCGGTGGGGCTCTCCGACGACGAGCCAACCGCCTCATCCAAGCGGCGGCGAAGCTCGCGCATCTCCGCTCGCTGACCGGCTATCTGCTCCCCGAGGAGTCCCGCGGCGCCAAAGACACCGCCGAGGATGAGACAAGTTTGGATGATCGTCCACACCCAGCGCTGGCCGACGTCGTAGATCCAGAGGCGCGCCAGCGCCAGAAGTCCGGCGAGCACACCGACAACGAAGATCACCGCGCCGAGCATCCCGAAGGCAAGCAACGGTTTCTGAGCAAATCGCAGCTCGAACCACACCGAGAGCATGTCAAGCACGCCGATCGGAATCCGATGCCAGCTCGCGAACTTAGAGCGACCCGCATGGCGTGGATAGAGCGGCACCGGGACTTCAGCAACCGTGAAACCCTGCGCGGCGGCAATCACGATCATGTAGCGGTGCCAATCCGGCCGCACCGGCAGAACTTCCATGATCTCGCGTCGATAGGCCTTGACGCTGTTGAGATCCTTGACCTTCACGTCGAACAACAGACGGCTGAGTCGGTTGTATATCCCGGACACCAGCGCCTTCTCGTACTTCCCTTCCTTGAACCCCGTGACCATGTCCGCTTCGTCGGCGAGAATGGGTGCGACGAGATGCGGAATGTCTTCGGGCTTGAATTGCAGGTCGGCGGGATAGAAAACGAGAACTCGCCCACGTGCGTGCAGATAGCCGGTACGAAGGGCGTCAGCGATGCCGCGGCGGCTCCGATGCCGCGCGAGTTTCAGAAATGGATAGCGCCGAGTGAGCTGCTGGAGAACCGGCCAAGTGTCATCCTCCGAGCCATCATCGATAACGACGACCTCGAAGGAGACGTTAGGCACCGAATGAAAAGTCGCGTCTGCCTGTTCCATGAACAGTGGCAGATTCTCCGACTCGTCTTTGGCGGGGACGAGGACGGAGACGTCGACGATCGAGGGGCGAGGGGCTAGGGGTGTTGGGGCTAGGGCGGGCACGGTGGTACTCGCGGTCATGCCGCTCACACCCGCTTGCGCATGCGTGCGGAGAGCACCCCGAGTTGGTCGCGATACTTCGCGACGGTGCGTCGGGCGATCTGGACGCCACTCTCCTTCAGAATGTTGACGATCGCCTGATCCGTGAGGGGATGCTTCGGATCTTCCTCGGAGACGAGCTTCTCGATCTGCGCTTTGATGCCCCGAGCGGAAACGTCCTCGCCGGCGGTGGTCGAGAGACCCGATGAGAAGAAGAATTTCAACGGCAGGACGCCGCGCGGCGTCTGCACGTATTTCTCATTGGTGACGCGGCTGACCGTCGACTCGTGCATATTGATGACTTCGGCGACCTCGCGCAGCGTGAGCGGCTTGAGGTACTGCACGCCCTTCTCGAAGAAATCGCGTTGCCGGTCGACGATGTAGTTCATGACCTTGAGCATCGTCTGGCGCCGTTGCTCGATGGCCTGAATCATCCAGTTCGCGGAGTTGAGCTTGTTCGAGATGAACTCCTTGCTCTCGCCTTCGAACTTCTTCTTGTCGCGGGCGATCTCCTGGTAGGCCTTGCTGAGCTTGAGTCGCGGGAGATTTGCGTCATTCAGAAAGACGTGATAGCGGCCGTCGATCTTCTCGACAATCAGATCAGGGATGATGTAGTTGTCGCTGGCACTGCTATACATCAAGCCCGGCTTCGGATCGAGCTTCTTGATCTCGTCGGCGGCGCGTTGGACGTCTGCGGGACTGATGCCGAAGCGCTTCGAGATCTCGCTCCAGCGGTGGTTGATCAGCTCGTCGAAGCAATCCCGAACGAGCCGAAACGGTACCGACTGCTCGAGCCCCGCCTCGCGAAGCTGAAGCATCAAGCACTCGCGCAAGTCGCGCGCGCCAACACCCGGCGGGTCGAGGCTCTGAATGACCGTGAGCATTTGCTCAACGTCGCCGAGCGCGTAGTGCGGTATTTCTTCGAGATCAGGGTTGAGCTCCTCGGCGACCTTGGTGATCGTTTCGTTGATGCTGATGAGGATATCGTTCAGCGGACACGCGAGATAGCCATCCTCGTTGATGTTTCCGATGAACTCCTCGGCGAGCAGCTGCTGGCGCGCTGACAGCTCGAGCAGAGTGATCTGGTCGCGCAGGTGATCGGAGAGGTCGCGCGTGTCGACCGTGACGGGCTCATAGTACTCGCGCTCTTCGTGCTCTTCGCGGCGGCCACCGGCGTCGAAGCCGTCGAGCAGAATCTCTTCCCAGTCGATCTCGTCGTTTGCCTTGTCCTGTTCAGTCGCTGCTTCAGTTTCGGGACTCTCCTCCTCTTCCTCTTCCTCTTCCTCCATCTCGACCATCTCGAGGAAGGGGTTGTTCAAGAGCTCCTGCTTGAGATGCTGTTGGAGATCCAGCAGCGGCATATAGAGCAGATCCATCGCCTGATAGAGGCGTGGGTTGATCTTGAGTTCCTGTTTGAGCTGCGTGCTTTGCTGGAGGCCAGCTTTCATTGTACTTCCGATCCTCCATGACCGTGAAATGGCGGTGGTCCAGTGGGCCTAACCGGAGCCGGCAGGCCGCCGTTTGGTTCGCCATCACGCCCGTTGCCATCGGTGTTCGAGAAGCGCGCGCGCAGTCGAGCGGTCAGCGTCGGGCCGAGATAGATGTCCGCGACAGTATCGTCAAAAACCAGCTCGCGGACTGTCCCGGAAACCTTTACCTGGCCATCGAACATGATGTACGCGCGATCCACAATGTCCAGGGTTTGCTCCACGTTATGGTCGCTGATCAACACACCGATTCCACGGTGACGCAAATTGGCGACGATGCTCTGAATATCATGCACGGCAATCGGATCGACGCCAGCGAAGGGCTCGTCCAACATCATGAACTTTGGTCGCGAGACGAGCGCTCGGGTGATCTCGAGTCGTCGCCGCTCGCCGCCGGACAGAGCGAATGCTTTGCTCTGTCGAAGGTGCTTGATGCTCAGCTCGTCCAGTAGCGTTTCAAGACGCGTTCGCCGCTCGGCACCGGAAATCGGCAACGTCTCGAGGATCGCCAGGATGTTGTCCTCCACCGAGAGCTTTCGAAAGATGGAGGGCTCCTGGGAAAGATAGCCGACTCCGCGTCGCGCTCGCTTGTACATCGGCATGGTCGTGATATCCACACCGTCCATGCTGATGTGCCCTGCAAAGGGCTGGATCAACCCCACGATCATGTAGAAGGTGGTGGTCTTCCCCGCTCCATTCGGGCCCAGCAATCCGACAATCTCCCCCTGTTGCAATCGGAGGGCCACGTCGTTCACAACCTTCCGGCGACGGTAAATCTTTACGAGACCGGAAGCTTCGAGCACGCTGACCTTGGTCTGGGCGGCTTCGCGCTTTGCCGGCGTCGCTCTGATTGCCGCAAAATCCTTCGCCGGCGTGAGGTGCTCACCGGTCTGGCGGAGCGTCGCCGCCACCTCACGGCGCTTTTCCTGAATCGCGCGCCAGTAAGTCTCGGTGATCCGAATCTTCGCGTCTGGCGTGCTGAGGCCGCTCTGCGGCAGAACGATTACCCCCTCGGAAACGAGGCGCGGGAGGACGGACGCGGCGAGGTGCTTTCTCACTTCGTCGAGGCTCAGGCGGCCTGCCTCTCGCTCGGCGTCGCGCCCGTCGGCGCGCATTGCCGCGAGGTGGTCGTCGCGATAGATGATTGCGGCCTGATTGAAGTCCGAGCAACCCGCGGAATCGGCGGCGATGATCAGCGCGTGCAGCGTGAGCGCGAGCGAGCGGTCGCCGTGCTTGGCGTGATCCAGAAGTCGCTTGAGCCGCTCCGGAATATCGCTCATGGACGACGCACTCCCGGTACGGCGCCGGGCCGCCCCGGCGGTCGCGCGGGAGGCCTCGAATTCGGGCGCGTTTTCGTCGTGTCCGCCGATGGCTCGATGAAGATGCCCGAGACTTTACCATCGACGGCGATCTGCGCGACTTTCTGCTCGTTGAAGTCGATCGTGATCTTGTGTCCCCTCACGTAATTGATCGCGGGTCTGTGCAACGACGTGTCTTGCGGCGCCATGTGGTAGAAGGCTTCCGCGCTATCCGTCGATATGAGTTTGCGGATCGCGGGTCCTTTCGTGGTGTCGACGGGGGGTATCGTATCAAACAAGGCGACGATGGTATCACCGCGAAGCCAATTGGTCGTGTCGGGCTTGAACGCCGTCGAATCGGCACGGCCCTCCGCAAATGCCTTGTGCAACGCATGCACCTCATGCACTCGCTGACCCGGCATCTGCACGTCGAGTGAATCGGCGATCATGTTTTGCGTTGGCGACAAGGCCCGCGCCCGGCTCTTCCCCCATGCGAATGCGCGCTCGAGCGAATCTGACTTGATGCGGAGGTCGATCGTGTCGGCGGTGAGCGTAAGATCCTGGCTGTTTGCCTGCGCGCGGGCGCGCGCGATGACGCGCTCGAGCTTCTTGTCCTTCGAGAAGAGATCGATGTTCACGCCGATGAGCCGAAAGGGCCGGCCGTGTGTGCCGTTGACGATCGGGTTGCGCATCAACTGCATGATCTCGGTGCCGGTGTTGATGAAAGATGAATCGGCGCTCGCGTTGACCTCCGGCCGGGTGATGACGACGTTGCCGGAGCCGTAGATCAAGCTATCGCCGTCCATGAAGATCGTGTTGGCGACGACATCGATGGGAGGCTGCTCTTTTCCCGACGTGTCGCGCTGGACGATCGTCACCGTCGGACGACCAGTGGCGAGCGTTTGGGCTCGCGTGCGAATACGTGGAACGAGACGCTTGTAGTCGACCTGTGGCCCCTTGAGCGTCGATCCACTTGGGAGCCGAGCATTCACGTTCCCGGCGGCGACGATACGCTCCTCAGCCGTGTAGTAGGTGAGGTAGTCCGACGTCATGCTGAGGCGCGGCTCGTCGTAGCTGACGTGCCCGACGAGGAAGTCGCGCTTCTCGTCGCCATAGAGCTCGGCGCTGTCGGCCTTGAGGGTGATCTGCCGGCTGGGGCAGACGACCAGCAAGCCTCCCCCGACGAAGGTGTTGTACTCCTTGCTCGGCAGCTGAAGGTTGTTGACCCGCGTGTTCGGCAGCTGCTTCATCGTGCAGCGCGTTCGCTCCTGTGCGCGAGCTGTCGTCGCGAGTAACACGAGCGTCGCTGCGATGGACACTGACGCACAACGCATCAGGAGCCGGGCAGCGTAATCGGCGCGCTGCCGCCGCACATTCGCAAGCACTTGAAGTGCGTGAGATTCGGATCCGCCGTAAACCCTATTCCGCGCTGCTCCCGTTCACCCGCTTTGACTTCGAACGTCGTATCACTTGTGACTTCGTTGCCGAGTTGATTGAACTTGACATGCGGCGACTTAAGCGTTTTTCCATCGAGCGTCGTGATGACGACGTTGCCGAAACCTTCGAGAATCTGCGTGCGGGTGTCGTAGATGCCGCGATTCGCGCGCATCGTACCGTTAGGCACACCCGTTTCGGTATTGAACTTCACGCGCGCGTTGCGGAAATCGAATTTCGTCTGGTCGTTGTAGACGTACATCGTATCCGCTTGCAGCTCGCCTTTCTGAACGCCGTTCGCGGTCAGCAAAGTACGCACGCCATAGCCAATTTGCTCGGCCGTGTCGGCGTCGCCACGGGGACTCACCGGTGGACCTTTGGGCTCGTTGCAGGCTCCGGCGGCACCCACCGCACATCCGACGGCGAGACATAGGGTAAGGTGCCCAACGCGCGTCGACTGCATCATACCACGCGCGCTCGCATCATATCGTGCAGATGTACGACTCCCACCAGTTCCTCTCGCTCGTTCACGACTGGCATTGCCATGATACCGATTTGCTCCATGCGATAGACGACGGCGCTTGCGAGCTCGCCGGTACGCGCCAGCTTTGGAGTGCGAGTCATGACACCGCGTACCGGAGCCGACAGGAAGTCATCGCTGCGCTCGACCAGCCGGCTAAGGTCTCCGGCGGTCAATACCCCGTCGACGTGAGTTCGTGCGTCAACGACTACAGCGATCCCGCGGCGCTCCGCAATCATGACGATTGCCTCCCGCATCGTGTCTCCGTTGCGGAGAATAGGCAGTTGATCCCGCAGCATCACTTCCTCGACCTTGGTGACGAGGGAGCGACCCAGGGAGCCTCCCGGGTGGATCCGCGCGAAGTCTTCGCGGCGAAAGCCCTTTTCCTGGAGGAGAGCGACGGCAAGGGCGTCCCCGAGGGCGAGCGCGGCGGTCGTGCTCGTCGTCGGGGCGAGGTCGTGCGGACAGGCCTCCTCTCTGACGCTGGCGTCGAGGACGACATCGGAGTGCCGAGCGAGAGCAGATTTCACGTCTCCGGTGATCGCGATGGTGCGAACGCCAAAGCCCTTCAGGTGTGCCAGGAGAGCGAGCAGCTCGTCGGACTCCCCGCTCTTGGAGATGAGGATCGCGACGTCCTCGTTGCCGACGATGCCGAGATCGCCGTGGACGCTGTCGACAGGATGAAGGAAGGTCGCCGGCGTTCCGGTAGACGTTAGCGTTGCGGCGATCTTACGGCCGACGAGACCTGACTTCCCGACGCCACACACTATCAAGCGGCCCTTGCACGCGTGCATGAGCTCCACGGCGCGCGCAAATTCGTCGCCGAGGCGCTTCTCCATCGCGGCAAGCGCGTCCCGTTCGAGCCGAAGCACACGTCGACCGCGCTCGAGAATCTCGTCGCGTTTCATCGTCGCTGACCACGACCAGCGCGAGAGCGACGCTTCGACTTCGCGCCGCGCCGGCCATCGCTTCCTTCCACTGACCGTTCGGCGACGTACGCCTCGGTCAGCGTTTCCCACTCACCGCGCGCTTTGAGCAGTAGCTCGGCGAATTCACGAACGGCTCCGCGGCCGCCACCTCTCGAGAGCTGAAATCGAGAGACGCTCAACACTTCGGGAACCGCGTTAGCCACAGCGACGGGCAACCGCACGGTGCGCATGATCGCCAGGTCGGGAAAATCGTCGCCGATGAACGCCGTTTCGTCTGCGCCGATTCCGTGACGCTCGAGGATTCTGCGCAGGGCGGGCAGCTTGCGGGCGTACGAATCCTGGGCGACATCCTCGATCTCGAGTTCGGAGGCGCGAAGCCTAACGCTGTCCGAAACGCGACCGGTGACGATGGCGACGCGAATGCCTGCTTTGCGGAGGAAGTGAATCCCCAAGCCATCCTGAATATCGTAGCGCTTGAATTCGAGCGGCGTCCCGTCGACCGCGCCGAGGTAGATGCCACCATCGGTGAGTACGCCGTCGACGTCGATACCGACGAGACGAATCGCTCGCGCGGTCGCGGCGTCGACCGCCGATGCCGTCTGCGGAGTCATCGCTTTGCGAGCTCCCACAGCTGAATCAGTCGGTGCACGAGTGCATCGAGCTTGTCGAGCGGGATCATGTTCGGGCCGTCGCTTGGTGCGTGGTCCGGATCGGGGTGCGTCTCCATGAAAAGGCCATCGGCTCCCGCGGCGACCGCGGCTTGCGCGAGCGGTGGAATGAACTCCCGCGCGCCGCCACTGGCTCCGCCGAACCCCTTGCCCGGCTGCTGGACGCTGTGCGTTGCGTCGAAGACTATGGGCACGTTGCACGCGGAGCGCATGCGAGCGAACGAGCGCATGTCGACGACGAGATCGCCATAACCGAAGAACGTGCCGCGTTCCGTGAGAGCGATTTCAGGAGTGGCGAGTGGCGAGTTGCGAGTGGCCAGTGCTGCGGACTCGCCTAACGCGGCTGCTCTGACTTTCTCGACGGCGCCCTTCATTCCCTCCGGGTGCATCCATTGTCCCTTCTTGATATTCACCGGTTTTCCGGTCGCGCCAGCGGCGACGAGGAGGTCGGTCTGGCGGCAGAGGAAGGCCGGTATCTGCAGGACGTCGACAACCTCGGCAGCCGCCGCGCATTGCTCGGGGAGATGCACGTCGGTCAACACGGGGAGTCCAGTCTTGTCACGTACGCGCGCCAGCGCTGCGAGACCCTCATCGAGGCCTGGCCCGCGCGTGGCATCCTGATTAGAGCGGTTCGCCTTGTCGAAACTCGCTTTGTAGATAATGCCACCCGGGACGCGCTCGGCGAGGCGGGCTAGGTGCTCGCCGACGCGAAGATTCAGCGCGTCGGACTCGAGTACGCACGGACCGGCAATGAGAAATAGCGCATCGCTGCGAAAGCGGACCATTGCCGCGTCAGTCTGCTGCTTCAACGAGTGGGCGTTCTCCAGCGCGGCTCTCACGACGTCGGCTGGCCTTCGCGGCGGCGGCGATGAAGCCGGCGAACAGCGGGTGCGGACGCGTCGGTCGCGACTGCAGCTCGGGATGGAACTGACAGCCGATGAACCAGGGATGCGAGACGAGCTCGAAGATCTCGACCAGCTGGCCATCAGGTGAGAGTCCACTCAACCGCATTCCATTCTGAACGAAGAGATCGCGATAGCGATTAGAGACTTCGTAGCGATGGCGGTGGCGCTCGCTCACCTCAGCCACGCCGTACACTTCGGCGGCGCGGGAGCCACGCGCGAGGCGGCAAGGATACGCACCGAGGCGCATCGTCCCGCCCATGTCGGTGACGTGCTGCTGCGACTCCATCAAAGAGATGACGGCGTTATCGCATTCGGGAGCGAACTCCGAGGAATGACTGTCCTCGAGATGGCACACGTTGCGGGCGAACTCGATGATGGCGGTCTGCATGCCGAGGCAGATGCCGAAGAACGGAAGTCCTGTCTCGCGGGCAGTGCGAATGGCCTCGACCATCCCTTCGACGCCACGTACGCCGAAACCGCCCGGCACGAGGAGTCCATCATAGCCAGCGAGTAACGACGCGGCGACATCAGGTCCGGTGAACGCCTCGCTCGAGATCCAGTTCACTTCCACGCCGACGTCGTTCGCGATGCCGCCATGAATCAGGGCCTCCAGCACGCTCTTGTAGCTGTCCGCGTAGTCGGTGTATTTCCCGACGACGGCGATACGAACTTGCTTATGCGGCGTGAGTACACGCTGAACCAGCTCGCGCCAGCGGGAGAGGTTCGGCTCCGCGGTGTCGAGGCCGAGCTTCTGCACCACCTTCGCGTCGAGCCCCTGTTCGTGAAAGACGAGGGGAATCTCGTAGATCGTGCGCACGTCCGGACTCTCGATAACGGCCCCGAATTCGACGTTGCAGAACAATCCGATCTTGCGCTTGATCTCGTCGGAGATCGGCCGCTCGGTGCGGACGATGAGGAGATCGGGCTGAATTCCGATCTCCATCAGCTCACGCACCGAATGCTGCGTCGGCTTCGTTTTGAGCTCGCCCGCGGCGGCGATGTATGGCACCAGCGTCAGGTGAATGAAGATCGCGTTCTCGCGGCCGATGTCGTGACGGATCTGACGAATTGCCTCGAGGAACGGTTGGGACTCGATGTCGCCGACCGTGCCGCCAACTTCGACGATCACGATATCGTTCTCGGGCCCCACGCGACGGGCCGCCCCTTTGATCTCGTCGGTGATATGCGGGATGACTTGTACCGTAGATCCGAGATACTCGCCGCGACGCTCCTTCGTTATGACGTTGAGGTAGATCCTGCCGGTCGTCACGTTGTTCGCTTGCGAGAGCGATCGGTCGATGAAACGCTCATAATGTCCCAGGTCGAGATCGGTCTCGGCGCCGTCGTCCGTAACGAAGACTTCACCGTGCTGGAACGGCGACATCGTACCGGGATCGACGTTGAGATATGGGTCGAACTTGAGCATGGTGACGCGCAAGCCACGGTCGACGAGCAATCGCCCCAGCGATGCGGCGGCGATGCCCTTGCCGAGCGATGAGACCACGCCCCCGGTCACGAACACGTATTTCGTCGTCTGCGATCGCGTCGAGTTCATCAGGGTTATTCCTCGAAATCGTTCCAATCAGCGTTTGCTCGTGTTAGATCGTCGGCCGTATCGATACCGATGCGCGGCGCTTCATCTACTAGGGCGACACCCATCGCCAAGCCGGCAGCGAGCGGGCGAAGCTGCTCGAGGCGCTCGATCTGTTCGAGCGGATGCGGCGGTAGAGAGACCCATCGCGCTAGCGCGTCACGCGCGTAGGCGTAGACGCCGATGTGCTGCCAGACTCGTGTGCTGCGCAGGTGTGCCTCCGCCGCGTCACGCAAGAACGGAATGGCCGCCCGCGAAAAATACATCGCTCGGCCATCATCGGCAGCGACGACCTTCACGACGTTGGACTCGTCCAGAATGGCTTCCGGTGCGAGTGCCGCCGCGGTTCCCAGCGGAAACGCGCCTGAGGTGATTTGCCGCACCGCGCCGCGCACCGCCTCCGCGCTCACGAACGGCTCGTCCCCCTGCAAGTTGACGATCGCCTCGAAGCCGCGAAACTCCGGACGTGAAGCGACTTCGGCGACGCGGTCGGTACCGGACGGATGATTCGGTGAAGTGAGCAGTGCCTCTGCACCGTGGGGCCGAACGGCTTCGGCGACCTCGTCACTATCGGTGGCGATGACGCACCGGTCGGCGAGCTGCATGGACTGAACGCGCTGCCACACTCTGACGATCAGTGGGAGTCCAGCGAGGAGTCGAAGGGGTTTTCGGGGGAGGCGGCTCGCACCCAGTCGGGCTGGGATCACGGCGAGCGTCTTCACGCGCGGCGCTCGGGGCGGATTGGGGCCGCGTCAGTCACGATGGGCAATGTATTTGAGAGGGACGGGGGATGCAAATCCGCCTTGTCATTTGTTAGCGGCCAGCCACCAAGCAGGGGACGTTGGATACATCGGCCGCTACGCTCCCTCAGGACGACCGTGGTATCTCATCTCGCCATCGACAACCCAAATCCAAAATCCCACGTCCGCGTCGCGGGATCGACGACGCCATCGAATCGCAGAAAGCTCAGCGCGAGTCTCAATCCGAGATTCTGCTCGAACGACGGCAATCGGCCAACGCCGGCCGAGCCAATCATGTGCCGCAGTGTGATGCTTGGCGCGCCGACGATCGGGAGGTCAATCCAGGGAATCGGCGCGTAGTAATTGCTCTCGATGTAGACGAGCCGATCGCCGCCTAGCGAGAGGAGTGGCAGCGTCGTAATTGTTCCTGATCCACCGAGATAGCTCCAGCGCTGCGGCGGCGCGGTATCACCGAAGGTGTACACGACGTGTGTGCTGAGATAAAAGAATTGCGCGCCGAACGTCGGAAAGCGGACGACACCGTCGAGTGTGGACTGCAGAAAGCGGAGTGAGCCGACGTCGAACGCAGCGGCTTCATTCGTCAGATTGAACGACGTGCGCACGCCCTGCAACTGCCAGTCGAACAAGACGCCGAAGAGTACCGACTCGAGCGTCCCAGGAACGATTGGAGGATTTGGACGCAACATGTCGTCGGCGGCGCGTCGTCCAAAGAAGCTCCACGGCCCGCCGGTAGCGAATGAATCGGGTCGGATCGAGCGATCGCGCTCGGCGCGCAGACCGACGAACGGCGCGAGTTCCGTCATCGACGTCTCGAGGAGCCGATGCAGCGTCACCTCGCCGCGATCGCCACGATAGTAGTTGCGCGTGTCGAGACCCAGCCCCAACACCGCCGAGGAATTCACGAGGTCTGTCCAGATCCAGTCGTCATTGCTGAGCGTCGTCCGTCCGAAGTACGCATGCACTCGTGTGCGCCGGTCGAATGCGAATTCACCGTCGAGCGATGGGTCGAAGGCGCCGATGTTCGAGCGGTACGTGACGATCGGATTGATCTCGAGGTAGCCGGTGTCGAGAGAGATTGTCGGTCCGAACGGCAGCGACAGGCCGTCGGAGCGATCGTACCCAGGAATACGAACTCCATAAACTCCCGGCAGTGACAAGGGCGACGACGGGTGCTCGCGCACGAGCCGGTAATCGAGCAGGTAGCCCTCGCTCGTGCCGTTGGTGCGCGCATCGTAGGTGAAATCGCGATGGCTCTCCACGCCATTTCGCGTGATGGCCAGTCGCGATTCGTATACCGCGCCGCCCACGGCAATGACACGTCCGTCAACGACGGCGCCGGGGCGAAGGAAAGCGTCGCCGCCGACGACGATCACGTCGCCGTGCACGCGTCCTTCGATCACGACGTCGCGATGGAGTACGACGACGGTTTGAGCGTACGCGGAATCGCGCGGCAAGATGGCCGGCGTAGCCGCGGGTCCAATGAGGCGATGTGGCGACGCGAACATCTCGGCAAGCCGGTGTCCGAATGATCCCGGTCCCGCGTCACGGACGATGATCCGTTGAGCATCGAGCCGCGCAGCATTCATCGCGCCGGCGAAGAGCAGCAAGGGCGCGAGGCGTGCGTTCAATGTGACCGCGCGAGCTCTAGAAAATTCCTCAGTAGTGCTTTGCCATGTTGCGTCATTACTGACTCCGGGTGGAATTGAACGCCGTACACCGGATGTTCGCGGTGCCGAACGCCGTGAATTTCGTTTGCGTCGCCCGCTGCTCGGGCGACCACCTGAAGGGAGTCAGGAAGCGAAGTTCGTTCCACGACGAGAGAGTGGTAGCGCATCACCTCGAGCGGCGATGGCAGACCCGCAAACACTCCTGTCCCATCGTGCTCGACCTGCGAGGTTTTTCCATGCATAACGCGGTCGGCGCGCACGACGCGGCCGCCATATGCCTCTCCGATTGCCTGGTGTCCCAGACAGACGCCGAGAGTCGGGATGCTGCTTCCCCATCGCCGAATCGCCTCGACCGTGATCCCGGCCTGTGCGGGCGCGCACGGGCCTGGCGAGAGCACGATCGCCGAGGGATTCAGCGCGCCGATCTCGTCGACTGTGATGGCGTCGTTGCGGCGCACGTCTATCTCCGCTCCGAGTTCGCCGAGGTACTGGACGAGGTTGTACGTGAATGAGTCGTAGTTGTCGATGACGAGCAGCATGATGCCGTTACCCTGTTAGCAACCGCGGTGCAATCACCGTCAGCCCCTCGGATGATATTGCTTGTGCACGGCCCTGAGATACTCGCGGTCCACGTGCGTGTAAATCTGAGTGGTGGAAATATCGGCGTGGCCGAGCATTTCCTGAACGGCGCGAAGATCTGCACCTCCCTCGAGCAAGTGCGTCGCGAACGAGTGTCGTAGTGTGTGCGGAGAAACGTGCTTGGTGATCTGCGCCTTCTCGACGTGATGCCGCAGTATCTTCCAGGCGCCCATGCGCGTGAGGGGCCGGCCTCGCGCGTTGAGGATCAAGACGCCCTTCCCCTCACCTTTTTCGAGCCGCGGTCGCAGTTCACGCAAGTAAATCGCGACGGCACTGATTGCCGAACGGCCGATGGGGACGAGGCGCTCCTTACTTCCCTTTCCAAAAACGCGCACCAGGCCCTCTTCGAAGAGCACGTCACGTACGGCGAGCGTGATCCATTCGGAGACACGCAGGCCAGCGCCATACGCCACCTCGAGCAGCGCGCGATCGCGAAATGTAAATGGCTCGTCGAGGCTCGGTGCGGAGAGCAGCCGTCCGACCTCATCGACGCTCAACACATCGGGAAGTGAGCGCCACCTCTTCGGCGTCTCGAGGCGTTCACTGGGGTCGCGTACGACGAGACCGTCAGCCAACAGGAAACGGAAGTACGTCCGGGCCGAGGACACATTGCGTCGTATCGACGCCGGGGCGAGTCCGAGATCCTTCAGGTGATACACGAACTCACGGAGCAACCGGCTCGAAATATCGGTAGGGACGCGCGCGCCTTTCGTTGTCGCATAAATCGCGAGGCGCTCGAGGTCGCGCCGATACGCCTCCGATGTGCGCGGCGAGGATCCCTGCTCCAGCGCGAGAAAGTCAGCGAATCGCTCGATGAAAAATGCTCGAGCGATGTTTGGATCGATCAGAGCTCGCTGATCTTTCTGCTGCGTGTCCGCCATATCACCGCGCCGACGAGGAGCACGACGGCGGCCATTATCGCGAGTATGCGCCCGTAATCGGTGATCAGGCGCTGGACGCGCGGCCAATTACCGCCGATGGTGAATCCAAGATAACTCACTGTGCCGTACCAGATCGCGGAGGCGGCGGCGATCGCGATTCCCGCGCGTACCGGCGGAACGCGCAGCGCGCCAGCGAAGGGCGGAACGATCGCGCGTACACCTGGAATGAATCGGCTCGCAAAGAGCGCGGCGACGCCGTAGCGACCGTACAGGCGCTCGAGTCGAGACTCGGCCTGTGGCCCTCTCGCCCCGAGGAACCGTTGGTCGAAGCGCGCGGCGCCGTAACGCCGGCCGACGCCATACATGACCATGGCACTCGTCACGTTGCCTAACCACGTAGCGGCAAAGGCCGCGACCACACTCCCCCGACCGCGCGCGGCGAGAAAGCTGCCGAATGCGACGACGGTATCGGCCGGAATGGGTGGAAAAATATTCTCGATCGCCGCGACGAGGGCGAGCGCAACGTAGAGTGTGCCGATCGGCACCGCGGTAAGCCACGCGATGAGCGAATCCACCGCTTACCGTTCTTGTTCGTTAGGTGCGAGACTCGCGACGGCGAGACAGGCGATCCCCTCGCCACGTCCGATCCACCCCATTCCTTCGTTCGTCTTTCCCTTGACGTTCACCGATGTCGACGGCACGCAGAGCACGCGCGCCAGCGTGGCGCACATTGCATCACGATAGGGCGCGATGTGCGGCGCTTCGGCGACGACCGTGACGTCGACCTGCGACACGCTGTAGCCCGCGCCGCGAGCGCGGCCGACGGCGACGCTCAGCATCTCCAGCGAGTCGCGGCCGCGATTCGTCGGATCTCCATCAGAAAAGAGCTGGCCGATGTCGCCGGCGCCGACGGCGCCGAGAATGGCATCAGTGACGGCATGAGCCACGGCGTCGCCGTCCGAGTGTCCAACGAGATGTCGATCGAATGCGATGTCGACGCCGCCGAGCTTGAGAGGTCCGCCGGCACCGAACCGATGTGAGTCGTAACCTAGTCCCACGCGGATGATAGTGGGGCCAATCACGCGGCCGCGCTCGAGATGATTGAATAATCCTGCCGACGACGAGCAGGAGTGAAGCCGGCGTCGCGAATCAGGCGCTGCATCTCGTCCGTTGTGGTTCGGTACGTCGTGTTCGCGGCGGAGACGACGTTCTCCTCGATCATCAACGATCCGAAATCGTTGCAACCAAAACGCAATGCAAGCTGACCGATCTTCATGCCCATCGTTACCCAGCTCGCCTGGAGATTCGGCACGTTGTCGAGGACGACACGCGCAATCGCCACGGTGCGGAGATAGTCGATGGCGTCGGTCTTGGGTTGGTTGCGCATCGACGGCGTATTCTCCGGCTGGAGCGGCCAGCAGATGAAGGCGGTGAAGCCACGGGTTCGCGACTGTACCTCGCGCACGCGTTGGAGATGCTCGAGGCGTTCGGCAAGCGTCTCGCCGATCCCGTACATCATCGTCACCGACGTTTTCATTCCCTCCTGATGGGCGAGCTCCATGATCTCGAGCCAGCGATCTGCCCCCGCCTTTTTCTTTGCCACGAGATCACGAACGCGCTGAACAAGAATCTCTCCGCCGCCACCAGGAATGGAATCGAGCCCGGCTTTCATCAGCTCCCGAATGACGTCGCGTGCGTCCATGCGGAATGTTTTCGCGAAGAAGTCGATCTCGGATGGGCTGAAGCCGTGAATGTGGATCGGATGAAACGTCTTGATGTACTTGAGCAGGTCCAGATACCACTCGAACGGGATATACGGATTGTGCCCGCCCTGCATCAGAATCTGAACGGCACCGAGCTCCTTCGCTTCGTCGATCTTCTTGCCGATGTCCTCATAGGAGAGCGTCCAGCCTTCCGTGTGCTTCGGCCGCCGATAGAACGCGCAGAAGCCGCAATCGGCGACGCAGACGTTGGTGTAGTTGATGTTCCGATCGACGATGAAGGTAACGATGTCGCGCGGATGCTTCTCGCGCCTAACGCGATCCGCCTCGGCGCCAAGCTCGAGGAGCGGTGCGTTGGTGTAGAAGTCGAGAAGGTCCGACATGGGACTTAGGGGCTAGGGATGAGGGCTCGAGCGCACCCGGACTATGCTGCGGGAAGAAAAGCCAATGAGCCGTTGGGTACGCGGCCGGCGAGAACAAGTCGACGGAAGAACTCCGTCAAGCCGGCCAGGTGATGATACGAAAGTCCGTAATCCAGGCCGGATAGGTACTCGAGACAGCTGTGGTGATCGACACCGGTCGTTACAGAAGCCTGCTCCGCCAGCATCTCCAGATGACGCAGGCCCCAGTCACGTGACTCGATGAGCGTGGCGTGCACGCCTAACGCATCGGCGACCGGCGTCGTTCGCTGCGCAACCCACACTGCGAACACGAACGGGAGTCCCGTCCAGCGCTTCCACTGCTCGCCCAGATCGTAGGCGTGTTGATAGCCAGCCGGGACACGGCGATGGGCGCGCAGGCGCGAGCCGAGCAGCAGCGCTGCGTCGCCGATGACGAGGCGTGCGTCGTGCTCGTCGTCACCGAAACGCTCGACGTCGATGATTTCCGCGTTCGCCGGCACGAACTGCGGCTGCACGTCCCATACGTGCTCGAACAACAGCTCGAGGAGTGCAACACTCGTCATCGAGCTGCGGCTCACGAGCACGCGACGGCCGTCCAGCTCTTCAGCCGGCCGCTTGGAGAACAGCAGCACGCTGCGCACCGGTCCGTCGCATGAGATCGCGAGATCGGGGAGCAACACGTAACGCTTCGCTTCGCGCGCGTACTCGACGGCGGACACCACACTGACATCCAGCGCGCCCGCCGCCATCTGCAGATTGAGTTCCGTTGGCACGCCATCAACGAGCGTCGCCTCGAGGCGGACGGCGCCACGATCGACGGCACCGTAGACGGGATAGCAGTTGATGTATGGAATGCGACCAACGCGCAACCGGACGTTAGGCATCGTCATCCTATGCGGCGACTGGAGCGCCGGCATGCGGGGCGACGCCATCGGGCGACGGATCGCCGTCGAACGTGCGGAGGACGCGATAAAACGAATCACGCTCGACCGGCACCTTCCCAGCGCCACGAATGAGGCGCAGAATCGCGTCGAGCGTCATCGCCTGAGCGGTATGCGCACCCGCCTCGTGATAGATCTTCTCACGGACCATGGTCCCCTCCATGTCGTTGACGCCGAAATGCAGTGACGTCTGCGAAATGAACGGAGTGACCATGACCCAATGGGTCTTCACGTGGTCGATGTTGTCGAGAAAGAGGCGGCCGACGGCGAGGTTCTTGAGGTCATCGAAGCCGCTCGTCGCCGTTCCCTCGCGATGCAACGCATGTCCGAGCTCGTTATTGTCCGGGTGGTACGCGAGCGGAATGTACGCAAGGAATCCGCCAGTCTCGTCCTGGAGGTCACGAAGCATGGCCAGGTGCGCTATGCGATCGGCGAAGGTTTCGACGTGGCCGTACAGCATCGTGCAGTTACTGCGGATGCCCAATTGATGTGCGACTCGGTGTACGTCGATCCATTCTTCACCCGCCAGTTTTTTGTCGGCAATCGTCGCCCGCACGCCCGCGCTGAAAACTTCAGCGCCGCCACCGGGCATCGTATCGAGCCCCGCCTCGCGCAGCGCGATGAGCGTTTCACGAATGCTCATCTTCTCGATACGTGCGATGTGTGCGATCTCGACGGCCGTGAGCGCCTTGATGTGCACGTGCGGGAAATTGGCCTTGAGCGCGCGGAACATTTCCGAGTAATACGCGAGCCCGGCTTTCATATCGAGCCCACCGACGATATGAAACTCACGGGTCAGTGTGCTATTGGCGGTCGCCGCTTCTTCCAGCACCTGCTCCAGCGTATAGCGATACGCGCCATCCTCCTTCGGCAGACGCGCATAGGAGCAGAACACGCACGTCCTGCGCAGCGTGCAGACATTCGTCGGATTGATGTGTTGGTTGGCGGCAAACAAAACGCGGTCGCCGTGCTTCGCACGGTTGACCGCGTTCGCCATCGCACCAATCGCGACGATATCGGGCGACGCGAAGAGCGCCACGCCGTCGTCGACCGTCAGCCGCTCGCCCGATTCGATCTTGTCGGCAATCCGGCCTAACGATTCATCGCCAATCAGCTTCCGGTCGAGCGGCACAGCGGCTGGCATCGCGTCCTCAGCCTCGGAACCGCCGCACCGCCAACGTAACGTTGTGGCCGCCGAAGCCAAAGCTATTGCTCAGGGCGATCTCGACGTCGCGGCGCACGGCACGGTTCGGCGTGTAGTTCAAATCGAGCTCCGGGTCCGGATGCTCATAGTTGATCGTCGGCGGTACGACGCAATCGCGCACCGCGAGTGTGCAGATGATGAACTCCACCGCGCCGGCGGCCCCGAGCATGTGACCCGTCATCGATTTCGTCGAGCTGACGTTGATGTCCGGCGCGACATCACCGAAGACGGCCTTGATCGCCTTCGTCTCGTTGAGGTCATTGGCGGGCGTCGACGTGCCATGCGCGTTGATGTAGTCGATGTCCGTGGCTTCGAGGTTGGCGTCGGCCATCGCACGGCGCATCGCACGCTGCGCGCCTTCGCCGTCCGGCGCCGGCGCAGTGAGATGATAGGCATCGCCAGTCGCACCATAGCCGACGATCTCGGCGTAGATGTGCGCGCCGCGCTTCTTCGCGTGCCCCAAGTCCTCGAGCACGACGACGCCCGCACCCTCCCCCATCACAAATCCGTCGCGCGTTTGATCGAAGGGCCGAGACGCCGTCTCCGGCGCGTCATTCCGCTCGGAGAGGGCTTTCATATTTGCGAATCCACCAATCGCCATCGGCGTCACCGTCGCTTCCGATCCGCCGGTGATGACGACGTCTGCGTCCCCATACTGGATCGTCCGGAAGGCATCGCCAATCGCGTGAGCGCTCGTGGCACACGCCGAAATCGTCGCGTAGTTTGGCCCCTTCGCGTTGTATCGCATCGAGACGAGACCGGCCGCGATATCGGCGATGAACATCGGGATAAAGAACGGGCTGATCTTACTTGGCCCGCGCTCGCGGTAGATGTCGTGCTGCTCCTCGAAGCTCTTGAGACCACCAATCCCACTGCCGAGGATAACTCCAACACGGTCCGGGTCGTACATCCCGGGATCGGTGAGCCCGGCGTCTGCCATCGCCTGCGCCGAGCCGGCGAGCGCGTACTGCGCGTAGGCATCGGCGCGCTTTGCCTCCTTGCGATCCATGTACTGCAACGGGTCAAAGCCCTTCACCTCGCACGCGAAGCGCACCGGGAATTTCGAGGGGTCGAACTTCGTGATCGGACCCGCCCCGGGAACGCCGTCGATGAGCGCACGCCAAGCCGCCGCCACGTCGTTGCCGACGGGCGTGATCGCCCCTAGGCCGGTGACGACGACCCGACGCTTCATCAGACCGCAACCTTGTCGTTGAGGTATTTGATCGCGTCGCCGACTGTCCGAAGCTTCTCGGCATCCTCGTCCGGGATGTCGATGTTGAACTCCTTCTCGAACTCCATCACCAGTTCCACGATGTCGAGGCTGTCCGCACCAAGGTCCTCGATGAAGCTTGCGTCATCGGAGAGCTTCTCGCGTTCGACGCCGAGCTCCTTCTCGATGATGTCGCGGACTTTCTGCGCGTTGTTGTCGGCCATGGGCGTGCGTCCTCCCCTCTGCGGTTGACGGTATTACGGGAAATCTACTGTGCCATGAAGGCGGATGTCACATGACCATCCCGCCATCCACTACGATGACTTGTCCGGTGATGTACGCCGCGTGATCCGAGGCGAGAAAACCGACAATTCCAGCAACGTCGTTGGGAGTGCCCAGACGCTCCAGCGGTATCTGGTGCGACAATGCGGTGCGGGCTTCTGGCGTCATTGCCGCCGTCATGTCCGTCTCGATAAATCCGGGCGCGACGACGTTAGCCAAGATATTGCGCGACGCCAACTCCTTCGCCACCGATTTCGTGAGTCCGATCAACCCAGCCTTGCTCGCGGCGTAGTTGGCTTGGCCCTTATTGCCGACGATGCCGACGACGCTCGCGATGTTGATCACCCGTCCCCAGCGGCGCTTCATCATGCCCCGCGTTGCCGCGCGAATCGCGACGAATGCCCCGCGCAGATTCGCGTCGACGACGGCATCCCAATCATCGTCTTTGAGTCGCATCAGCAGGTTGTCGCGCGTGAGCCCCGCATTATTGACCAGAATATCGACAGCGCCCAGCGATTTCTCGACGTCGCTGACGAGCTGCATGACTGATTCGACGTTCCCAACGTCGCACGCGAACCCCTGTGAAGTGCCGGTTGGAAGCTCCGTCGCAACAGCGTCGGCACGCGCCTTATCCCTGCCGACGACCGCGACCTTCGCACCGCTGTGCGCCAACGTCTCAGCGATGGCCCGGCCGATGCCGCGCGTGCTGCCGGTGACCAGTGCCGAGCGGCCGGAGAGGTCGATCTTCACGACGTTACCAGCCCGAGAAGCTGCTCCACTTCGGCGACTGTCCCGCACGACGCAGTCTTCACCGATGGCGCAATCTTGCGTACAAGACCAACGAGGACGGTGCCTGGGCCCATTTCGACGAACAGCGCATTCGGGAAGTCGCAGGCGATCGACTGTACTTCCTCGGTCCATCGCACGGGACTCGTGAGTTGGCTGACGAGCCGCTCGCGTGCATCGGAGGCCGCTGTGACCGGCTTACCGTCCAAATTCGCGTAAACAGGAAATGCGGGATCCGCGACGGCGGTAGCCTCGAGGATCTCGGTGAGCCCGCGCTCGGCGCTCTTCATGAGCGGGGAGTGGAAGGCGCCGCTCACGTTCAAGCGCATCGCGCGCTTCGCCCCGGACTCCTTCGCGAGCGCCATCGCCCGCTCGACGCCATCGATCTCGCCACTGATGACGATCTGATCGGGCGTGTTGTAGTTCGCCGGCACCACGAGCCCCGCGTCCTTCGAGGCGCGCGCACAGAGGTCCTCGATCGGGTCACGGAGCGTACCGAGGATTGCCGCCATGGCCCCGGGTCGTTCGGCACCGGCCTGATACATCAGCTCGCCGCGGCGCCTAACGATCCGGAAGGCGTCGTCCAATGGCAGCGCGGAGGCGGCGTGATACGCGGAGAATTCACCTAACGAGTGACCAGCGGCGGCGCGAACTCGCGAGCCGATGCGCTCGCGGGCCACCGCCCACAGCGCCGCGCCGTGGGCGAGCAGCGCCGGCTGCGCGTTGTGCGTGAGCGTGAGCTGCTCGGCGGGACCCTCGAAGCACAACCGGCTGAGGCGCGCGCCTAACACCTCGTCAGCGCGATCGAAGACCGCGCGAGCCTCTGGAAAGGTCTCGGCGAGATCCTTCCCCATGCCCGGCTTCTGCGATCCCTGGCCGGGAAACAGCAGGACGATGTCCATGCTAGAAGCGCAGTACCATCGACGCCCACGTGAAGCCAGCACCAAACGCGACGAGGAGAACGTTCATGCCCTCCTTGATGCGTCCGTTTTCGAGCGCCTCGTCGAGCGCGATCGCGACCGAGGCCGAAGACGTGTTACCGTAGCGGTCCACGTTGACGTAGACCTTTTCCATCGAGACGTTCGCGTGCTTCGCGGTTGCCTCGATGATACGAACGTTGGCCTGGTGCGGAATGAGCAAGTCGATGTCCTTGCCGGTGAGCTTGGCGCCATCGAGGGCGCGATCGCAGGCATCGGCCATCGAGCGCACGGCGTGCTTGAACACCTCGCGACCGGCCATCTTCACATACTGGCTGCGCGCCTGCAGCACTTCATCCGAGAAGGGCATGCAAGCGCCACCCGCCGGCCTATAGAGCAGATTCGCGAGCGTGCCGTCGCTGCGCATGTACGTGCTCAGAATCCCCTTGTGATGCTTCGCGCGGCGCAGCACCGCTGCGCCCGCGCCATCGCCAAAGAGCACGCACGTCGAGCGATCCTGCCAATCGATGATCGAGCTCATTTTCTCGGAACCGACCACGAGCACTGTCTCGGCGGTTCCGGTCGAGATCATTCCCTCGCCAATCGCGGCGGCGAAGATGAAACCAGCGCAAGCAGCGCCGATGTCGAAGGCCGCGGCTCGAGTCGCGCCGAGCTCCGCTTGCAGGTCGACAGCAGTTGCTGGGAGCAGCCGGTCCGGCGTCGCGGTGCTGAGCACGATCGCGTCGATCTCGCCCTCGCTGACGCCGGCACGGTGCATTGCCTGACGAGCGGCGGCAGCGGCCATCGTCGTCGTCGATTCGCCCTGACGCGCAATGTGTCGCTGCTTGATGCCCGTACGCTCGGTGATCCACTCGTCGGTCGTTTCGATGCCGATCTTCGCGAAATCGAAGTTTGTCATCACGGTCGCGGGGAGACCGCGGCCAGTGCCAGCGATCGCTGCAATGGGACGTCTCATGCCGCTTCTCCCTCGCCGGCAACGGATTGCAGGCCACGTCCGATGTGCTCGTTCATGTGTGACTCCACGGCGCGCACGGCGACGCCGATTGCATTCTTGATCGCACGCGGTGACGACTTGCCGTGTGAGATAATACTCACACCGCGGACGCCCAGGAGCGGTGCGCCACCATGCTCGGAGTAATCGAGGTCCTTGAGGGCAGCCGTTAGGCGCTGGGGCTCGACCCCGGCGCGTTTGAGGATGCCGAGCATCATCGGCGCAACGGCCTCGTAGAACTTGAGCACGACGTTGCCGACAAAGCCGTCGCACACGACAACGTCGATCGCGCCGCGATCGCATTGGCCCGCGGGCAGGTCACGACCTTCGACGTTCCCAACGAAGTTGAGCCCCGCACCCCGAAGCAGCTCATGGGCCTCCTTCACGACGGCGTTTCCCTTCTCCGGCTCTTCGCCGATGCTGAGCAATCCGACGGCGGGGTTGTCGCGGCCGAGGATGTCTTCGACGTACACGGCACCGAGGCGCGCGAACTGCACCAGCTCGTCCGCCGAACAGTCGACGTTCGCGCCGGAGTCGAGCACGACGATGGGCTTGCGCGACGTCGGAAAGATCGTGGCGATCGCCGGTCGCTTCAGCCCTTCGTGCAGCTTGAGGATGATCATCGACGCGGCCATCTGTGCGCCGGTATTCCCGGCCGACACAAAACCGTCCGATTGGCCCTCGGCCTGGAGTCGCAGCCCCACGACCATCGAGCTGTTCGGCTTACTGCGCACCGCCACGCCAGGCTTATCGGCCATATCGATGACCTCCGGCGCCTCGACGACCTCGATGCGACTCCGTAAGTCCCGCGAGTGACCAGCAAACTCGCCGGTGAACAGGTCGTGCAGCTCGCGCTCAACGACGCTCGTCTGCCCAACGAGCTGAATCGTATGAGCCGCCTCGAGCTCGGTGAGCGATTGGAGCGCCCCGGCGACGGTTGCGCGTGGGGCAAAGTCGCCACCCATGGCGTCCAAGGCGATCCGAGCCAAGGCTACGCTTCCCGCGCTTCGACCCGCTGCTCACCGGCGTAGTAGCCGCACTCCGGACAGACGTGGTGCGGGCGCTTCATTGCCTGGCACTGGGGACACTTCTGAAGCGCAATCACCGGCGCCGTCTTGTGCGTGTTGCGGGCGCGCTTCTTTCGCTTTGAGGTGCGTCTCTTCGGAACGGCCATCGTCGTGGAGGTAGTTAGAGAATCGATAATCGAGAGGGAGCGCTCAGCGCGACTCGCCACCGCTCCGTCGCTTCTGCTTCGTCTGCTGCATCGAGGCGTCGTCAGCGTTACCCGTCGTTATGGAACGTAGCGCGTCCCACCGCCCGTCGACCGAGACCTGTGGTGGGCAGGCGCAGTCACCAAGATTGAGATCGGCGCCGCACGTTGGGCAGAGTCCTTTGCAGTTTTCCTTGCAAAGAACAAAGCCGGGAACCGCGAGGAGCCACTGCTCGCGCACTGCAGGCCGGAGATCCACTTCATCGGCTCGCGCGTCGAGCGCGTAGACGTCGGGATTGTCCGCTTCCTCGTCATCGGCGTCGACGAAGATCACATGTTCCTCGGCCGCCACGTGCGCCGATGCGTCCGAGAGACACCGGCGACACGGCATGACCACATCGCCCTCGATGCGGCCGTGCCAGTAGTATCTCCCGGCGCCGGCGGTAGAGAGCCGTCCCGTGACGTGCAGCGGTCCCGACGGTCGTGGGTCCTCGCCCTGCCAAATCGCGTCGTCAGGCGCGAGCATGGCATCGACCGCGACGCCGTGGTGCTCGAGGGACCGAATGTCAAAGGACAGCATAGCCGGGAAAACTATCCACGCGCGGCGCGAGTTACAAGTGAATGAGGGACTAGAGTTTAGGGGCTGAAGGTTAGGGCAGAATTCGGAACGAAGCGTTTCATTCGGTAAATCGCTAGGCCCTAGTCTCTAGCCATTAGCGCCTCGCCCTGATCAGCTCCGTCTCCGAGAAGAAGAATCTGGCCTCCCGCGCGGCATTCTCGTCGCTATCGGATGCGTGAATCGCGTTTCTCTCCTTTGACTCCGCGTAGAGCTTTCGCACAGTGCCTTCGGCTGCCTCCTTCGGATCGGTCGCGCCGATCGCGGCGCGCAACGACGCGACGGCGTCGCGCTTCTCGAGGACCATCGGCATCGCGGGGCCGGAAGTCATGAACGCGACGAGCGGTCCATAAAACGGCCGCTCTCGATGAACGGCGTAGAACTCCTTTGCCTCGTCATCGGTGAGCAGCGTGACGCGCGCGGCGCGCACGCGAAAGCCCTGTTGCTCCAGGTGCGCGATGATCTTTCCTGCCTTGCCGTTGCCAAATGCGTCGGGCTTGATGATCGCGAGCGTGAAATTGCCGGCCATTGTGGGTTCTCGAGATCAGGGTGCAATGAGTTTGCGAACGATGTCGCCGCGCGTGAGAAAGCCGACGAGGCGCCCGCCGCGGACGACAGGTACCCGTTCGACATCCTTGTTGGTCATGAGCGCGGCCACTTCGGCCAACGATTGCTCGGGGGCGACGCAGAGCACCTGACGCGTCATTACGTCGCGCACGGTGCGCGCGCCAGACGCGCCAGGTGGTGTGAAGCGCGAACTCCGCGTGAGCATCGCCGTCGATATGAAATGGCGCATCAGCTCGCGCTCGCTGAGGAGGCCGAGGAGGCCATCGTCTTCGTCGACGACCGGCAGCGCGCTCAATCCCGAGGAGAGCATCTCGCGCGCAGCATCGGGGAGCGGCATATCTGGCGTCGTCGTGCGCGGACGCTCTGTCATGAGATCGCGCACGGTGAGCTCCTCCGGGAGATTGAACTCCTCGAGCGCGCTCAGCGCGGCGAGCTCTTCGGCGCTTTCGGCGGCGAGAATCGAATCGACGGCGTCGGGCTGCGAGAGCAACAGCGCGAACGCACGGACCACTTGCAGGTGCCGGGCCGCCTCACGAGGCGGGGCGACAACGAGTACAACGACACGGGCGTGTGCGTCGTCCGTGCTTCGAACAATCGGCTCGGGCGCGACGCCGAGCGCGACTCGCAATGCGCCAACGCAATCCGCGCGAAAGTGCAAGAGAAACGCACGATCGCCGACGACGACGAGATCCTTGTCGCGGGATTCGTCGAGACGTCGCCGAAGCTTGGCGGCGTCGCGCACCGCCGGCTCGTCCACGCGCGCGAGCAAAGCGTCGGCCGCTTCGACAAGCGTGGATGGGAGCGGTACGACAACGCGCTCGGCGGAAACAAAATCGCCCAGCTTCATGAAGTCGTTAGGCGAGTCGTTCCCGCAGCAAGTCGACGAAGTCCTTCGGCCGCTTGGCGACGCCCATCCCTGCCTGCTCGAACGCGGCGACTTTTTCTGCTGCCGTGCCGGACGAACCCGAAATGATGGCGCCGGCGTGACCCATGCGTCGACCGGGCGGCGCCGTCTGTCCGGCAATGAATCCGACGACCGGCTTCTTCATCCGTTCCCTCACGAAGCGCGCGGCGTCTTGCTCGTCGGTGCCACCGATCTCGCCCATCATCGCGATGGCCTGCGTTCCAGGATCTGCCTCGAAGGCAGCGAGGCAATCGATGAAATTCGTCCCGTTGATCGGGTCACCGCCGATGCCGACGCATGTCGACTGCCCGAGGCCTGCGCGCGTGAGCTGATATACAACTTCGTAAGTCAGCGTTCCCGAGCGGCTCACGACACCGATGTTGCCTGGCGTGCAGATGCGACCAGGTATGATCCCGACTTTCGAGCGACCAGGTGTGATGAGGCCTGGACAGTTCGGTCCAATGAGCCGAGCGCCGTGCTCCTTCACGAACGGATAGACTCTGGTCATGTCGAGGACGGGAACGCCTTCGGTGATGGCAACGATCAGCTTGATGCCGGCGTCCGCCGCTTCCATGATCGCGTCGGCGGCAAACATCGGCGGCACGTAGATCACCGACGTGTTCGCGCTCGTCTCGGCGACGGCGCTCGCCACGGTGTCGAAAACGGGCACCGTGTTCTCGAATCGCTGACCGCCCTTCCCGGGCGTGACGCCAGCGACTACACAGGTGCCGTACTCGAGCATCTGCTTGGCATGGAACGAGCCGTCGCGGCCGGTGATCCCCTGCACGACAAGCGTCGTGCCGCTGTCGATGAAGATGCTCACGCGGCCTTCCCTCCCTTTGCCAGTTCCACGGCGCGCCTCACGGCTTCGTCCATGTCGGTCATCGCGGAGAAGCCATTCTCCTTGAGAATCTTGACCGCGATCTCTTCGTTGGTGCCCGTTAGGCGAATGACAATCGGGAGCTTGAGTGGATTCAGCTTCGTCGCCATGACGATGCCATTCGCAACGTCATCTGTCCGAGTGATTCCGCCGAAGATATTGAAGAGAATTGCTTTCACGCTCGGGTCACTTGTAATGATGCGGAGCGCGCTGACGACCTTCTCCGGATTCGACGAGCCCCCGATGTCGAGAAAGTTCGCGGGCTCGCCGCCGTAGTACTTCACCAGGTCCATCGTTGCCATTGCGAGTCCTGCGCCGTTCACGCAACAGCCGACGTTTCCGTCGAGCTTGATGAACGTCAGCCCTGCCTCACGCGCCTGCACCTCACTCGGCGCCTCCGCCGTTGGATCGCGCAGCGCTTCGATTTCCGGATGTCGCTCGAGCTCGTTGTCGTCGATCACCATTTTCGCATCGAGCGCGACGACGTCGCCGGCCGGCGTCGTGACCAGCGGGTTGATCTCAGCCAACGAACAACCGCTCTGCATAAACGCCATGTAGAGCTGCTGCATGATTTTGCCGGCGGCTCTCACCTTCTTTACGTCTTCGAACAGAAAGAAACCGAGCCGCGTCGCCTGGAACGGCAACAAGCCATAACGCGTATCGACCGGCAGCTTGAGAATCTTGTCGGGCGTCGAGGCGGCGACTTCTTCGATATCGATACCGCCCGCAGGGCTCACCATGAACACCGGTTTCTTCGCCGCGCGATCGACGATGATCCCGACATACGCTTCCGACGCGATGTCGGCGGCGGGCGTGACGAGCACTTGGTGCACCGTCAACCCCTTGATCTGCATGCCGAGAATCTTGGTCGCGATCGCCTTCGCCTCGTCAGGCGTCTTCGCGAGCTTCACGCCGCCAGCTTTGCCGCGGCCCCCCGCGTGCACCTGCGCTTTGACGACGACGGTCCCGCCGAACTCGCGCGCGATCGCCGCGGCCTCGTCAGGCGTCCTTGCTACACGGCCTGGTGGAATCGGCACGCCTACGCGCCGCAGAATGTCTTTCGCTTGAAATTCGTGAATGTTCACACGTGCTCCGCACTCGGTGCTGTTGTCGTAATCGTCGTTCCTGCTTCTCCCCGCACAGCTTCCCGGCCCTTCTCCAACGCGGTGATGATCGCACGGCCGCCCGTGCGGCGCGCGAAATCCACCGCCGCGCGAATCTTCGGCGCCATGCTGCCCTCGCCGAAGGCGCCATCACGGTCCATCTGCACCGCTTCTTCAATTGTGAGGCGCGGCAGCGCCCGCTGTTGCGGCGTGCCCCAGTCGGCGTATACCGCGTCGACATCGGTGAGGATCAGCAACAGGTCGGCGCCGAGATCGCGCGCGAGTACGGCTGCCGCCAGATCCTTGTCGACGACCGCGTCGAGCCCCTCCCAACCTAGTCGAGGATCGTCGTAAATGGGTGCCCCGCCGCCACCGCCAGCGATGACCACGGTGCCCGCGTCGAGCAGCCGACGTATGGATGGGAGCTCGTGAACGGCGAGCGGCCTCGGGCTACCGACGACGCGTCGCAAGCGACCGTGACCGTCAGACTTCACGGCGAAGCCAGCGCGTTGGAGCTCGTCGGCGCGTTCTTCCGGCAGCTCGCGGCCGATGAACTTGGTTGGATTCTGCAGCGCGGGATCGTTGGGATCGACGACGACCTGGGTGACGATGGTCGCGACATCACGCGGAGTGCCCGCCCGGCGAAGCGCGTTGTCGATCGACTGCTGAATCATGTAGCCGATCCACCCCGCCGTGGCGGCGACGAGCACGCCGAGGGGAAGCGGCGGCGCATCGTACCTTGCGATCTCGTTCCGAACGAGCTCATCTCCGACTTGCGGCCCATTTCCGTGAACGACGCAGACGCTCCAGCCGGCGTTCACAAGGTCGACGATCGGGCCAAGGCTGGCGCGCGCGTGCCGGAACTGATCATAGACGTTCGAACGCTCGCCGGCCGGTGCGAGGGCGTTGCCGCCGAGCGCAATCACGGCTGTGCTGACTGACTCGTTAGGCGAGTCAGACTCGCTCATCGCGCTCCATTGCCCGCAAGCAACTTGCCCAGCTCATCGAACGCCTGGCCGAAGCCGGACCAGTCGCCGCGGCGCAAGGCTTCTCTCATCCGCGCGTAGAGCGCCGCGGCACGCGCGCGGACGTCGGTCGCCGTCGAGGTCCTCGCCGCTGCCGGTGGTGCGACCGGCGTGCCCGCCACCTGTGCGAGCGACGCGCCCGTGCGCACGCTGTCGTCCATGAGCACTCCGACGTGAAGGAGCGTGGGCGAACTCTGCGCGCGCCACGAGTACGTGGGCTGTGCAAATGCCACGGTGCCCGGCAGTGGGAGCGCGCGAATCGGCCCGTGAGCAATCGTTGCGTCGCGAACGCTGCCCCCTGACGCGCTATCGACGACATGCAAACGATCGAGCACGGCCGCCCACTTGAGACCGAGTTGCGGGGATTCGTGCCAGAGCGTGCGATGGTCGCTCCCGCCCATGCCGATAATGATTCCGCGCACGCGGTCGTTCGCGTCGACGACGACGAGGCTGACGGCAGTCACCCCGGCACGCGGTAACACGAACTCGGGTGTGCCTCCGGCGAGGGCGCTATCGGCGCCGTCGATCGCGACGAGTCGTCGAGGGACGTCGCTGTCAGCGCGCGTGCCATATTCCGCGAACGCTTCGCCCTGTGCGCGAAGGCCATCGATGGCCGGCGGCACCGCACTGCGCAGGGAGGCGGGCAGCACCGACCACGTCACGAACAAGGTCGGGAAGCGCCTGATCCAGGTCAGGGCGAGCGCCCCAGGGTTCGTGTCGGCGACGACGAAGCTCTCGCCCGTTGCCGCGTATACGATCGCGGTGGCGGCGTGCTGGAAGTATGTGCGCTCGTCGCCTGCGGCCGATATGTGCCGACTCAACGGATATGACGATGACGCGGAGTATAGATCGAGTGCCCAGAAAAGCGAGTCACCGAGCACGATCGGCGTCACGGTTGTGCCTTGCGTGAAGAAGGGCATGAGCGCGCGCAAGCGATCACGTAGATCGCGTCGGCTGACAACCGTCGGTCGCGGGCGCGGCAGATCGCTCGACGCCCAGCGGAGGCGCTGAAAGCTCAACGCGTGCGCGAATCGCGCGCCATCGCTCTCGATCGGCGCACCGACAATGCGCGCGAGTGAGTCCGAGACGATCACGTAACCTCGCGCCCCGGGAAAGACGATGGCGTTCACGAGCTGCGTTTCCTCTTCGCCAGCACGCGTCGGCGGCGCGTGCACCAGGCCGCCATGATCGTCCACCTCCCAGGCAAGGATCCGGGTCAGGCCGAACGTCGCGCGCGTGGTGTCGCTTCCCGCGCGCGGTGGACGTTCAGGCACGTCGGCGACGACTCCCACTGCGGATCCGTGCCAGCCTAACGAGCCTACGTCGGCATGTGTCGTCGTCTCGAGGGACCGGGAAATGGCAGATGCGTCCCAGATCGCGACATTGCGCGAGAGATCGCCGAGCGAAGAAAACATCGTATTGCTGTCGGTCCGGCGGACGGCATCGGTCGCGTACGCGCGACGCGAATACGCGACGCGTGCGTTCTGATACGGCATCTCGCGACGCTGTGGATCCTGCTCTTCGGCGATATGCTCGCCAATGAATGGCGCGACCTCTCGGGTGAGTAACGCGAGAACCATGATGCCGAGGATCGCGGCGCCCGCAAGACGGCCCTGCCCGGTCCATCCCGCCCAGACCACGACGAGCGCCGAGCCGAGTGTCGCGATCGAGAGAATCAGATTGCCAGGAATCAGTACTTTGTGATCGACATATCCGAACGCGCCGTCCGGCCCGCTCCCGCTCGTCAGCACGGCATACATGTCGAGCCGGAAGCTCCACGCGAGGACGAGGAGCACCACCCCGGCGAGTACCGTGAGGTGTCGTCGCACATAACCGGAGATGTAGAGCCGTCCGCGATCCCAGCGGAGACTCGGCGTCAACGCATAGAGGAAGACGACGAGCGCGGTGACGATGAGCAGGGCGATGAGCGACCAGTAGTAGAGCGTTTGCTCAAATGGCAGCCAGTAGACGAAGAACCCAAGGTCGGCGCCGAAGTACGGATCGGTCTCGTTGAACGGAACGTTAGAAAACGCGGTCGTGAACGTGGTCCAGTCGTCCTGCGGCAGACTGAGCACGCCGCCGAGCACGATCGCGATGACGATGACCGCAACCATCAGGTAGCGGCCGGAGACGCGCTCGCGAATCTCGAGGTTTGCCACTTTGCGCGGCAGATCCACCGAGACGATGGAATAGCGAACCGCGTAGAGGTTTACAAAGACGAACAGACCGGCGGCGAAACCCGAGAGCAGGCGCATAACGAGCCCCGCCGCCGTGCGAGCGCGCCACAGCTCGAGCGCGCCTGCGGCCTCGAACCATTGGTAGTCGACGTAGACCTGGGCGACGGCGCGCGCCGCGAGAAGGAGAATCGCCGCGCCGAATACGGCCAGGAGCACCCATCGCCGCGGAGGAGCCGCCATCAGCCGTCCGTTACACGCTCACGCCCTGCGACCGCAGCCACCCTTCCATCTCGCCCCGGATTGCCGCGAGCCGCTGAGGCGATGATGCTTCGTATCGCGCGACGAGCACCGGCTGCGTGTTGGATGCGCGGATGAGACCCCACCCATCGCCGAAGAGTACTCGTACGCCGTCCACATCGATCACGTCGTGTTGCGCGCGAAAATGTTGCACCGCCTTGTCGACGAGCCCGAACTTCTTCTCCTCTGGCACCTCGACACGAATTTCCGGCGTCGATACGAAGTTCGGAACGTCGGCGAGGAGCTGACGCACCGTTTTCCCCGAATCCGCGAGAATGCGCAGCAGCCGCGCGGCGCCGTAGAGCGCATCGTCGTGGCCGTAAAAACCCTCGCTGAAGAACATGTGGCCGGACATCTCGCCGGCAATTGGCGCATGCGTCTCCTTCATCTTGTCCTTGATGAGGGAGTGACCCGTCTTCCACATGATCGGCTTCCCGCCCGCGCGTTGAATGGAATCGGGCAGCGCCTGCGAGCATTTCACGTCGAAGATAATGGGTTGGCCGGCACCCGTACGCGCCAGCACATCACGCGCGTACAGAATGAGGATTCGATCGCCCCAGACGATCTCGCCTTTGTCGTCGACGACGCCGATGCGGTCGGCATCGCCATCGAAGGCGATGCCGATCTCGGCGCCATCCTTATTCACCGCGGCAATGAGATCCTCGAGATTCTCCGGCACCGTTGGATCCGGATGATGATTCGGGAACGTGCCGTCACTCTCGCAGAATAACCCGCGTCCCCCGCCCGTGAGCCCGAGCTTCTCGAAGAGTGTGGGCGCGACAATAGCGCCGGCGCCGTTTCCACAATCGTAAACTGCCTTGATCTTTCGCGAGAGCGTACCGATGCGCCGCACGACGTCATCGATGTAGCGATCCACGATCGAATCGTTACGGACGGCACCCTTGCCACTCGGGATGTCACCCGACTGAATGATCTGATAGAGTCGTTGAATCTCCGCGCCGTGCATCGAGCTTTTGCCGACGGACAATTTGAATCCGTTGTACTCGGGCGGATTGTGCGACCCGGTAATCTGAATCCCGCCGACCACGTCGAGGTGATGCAGGCTCCAATAGTTCAGCGGTGTCGGAACCACACCAATATCGACGACGTCCGCGCCCGCCGCCGTGAGTCCCTCGACTAGTGCGTCGCGAAGCTCCGAGCCGCTCGGCCGGTTGTCGCGCCCGACGGCGATCGCACCAATGCGACCGCTGGCACCCTTCGCGCGAAGATACGCAGCGTAAGCGCCGCCGATCGCGCGTGCTGCTTCGGTCGTTAGGTCACGGCCGACGATGCCGCGAATATCATACTGTCGAAAAATCCCTGGTGCGACGGCCATGCGAGTTCTCCGTACGTCATCCTGAGCATTATCTCGAATAGAGCCGCTCAGCCGTTGTTGTCGCGAGCTGCGGCCGGCCCGCCCACGTCAGTCGAACGACATAATCCGGAACGATGCCGAGCACGAGGAGCAGTATCACCGTCGCTACCAAAACGAGGCGCGTCAAGCCACCCGAGCGTGCCGGTACAGGCAGCCCGTCGAGTCGTGGCCGCATGAACATCACCATCACGACGTACAGGTAATATCCTGCCGAGACAACGGTGGTGAGCACGAGCACGACGACGAGCAGTGTCTGCGGTGCCGGCGACTGAAGCGCGGCCTGAATGACATACCACTTTGCGAAAAAGCCCGCGCCGCCGAAGATCGGAAAACCGAGGAGCGCCAACATCAGGACGGCCATCGAGAACGCTGTCCACGGCTTCACACTCCAGAGTCCGGCGAGCTCGTCGAGCACCACGGTGCTCGAGCCGCTCCGAGTCAGCGAGCTGACGACGGCAAAGCAGCCGAAAGTCGCCAGCGTGTAGATGAGCAAATAGAAAATCATCGCCGACGCGCCCTGCGTCGTCCCCGCGGCCAGAGCAACCAACAGATAGCCGGCGTGGCCGATGCTCGAGTAGGCGAGCATCCGCTTGATGTTCTGCTGCCAGAGGCCAATCGCGTTGCCCAACACCATCGTTGCAATGGCGATTCCCACCACGGCGGGATGCCAGGCATTAAACGCTGCGGGAAACGCCTCGAGCCAGGCTCGCAAGAACGCCGCGAACGCCGCCGTTTTCACTGTCGCCGCCATGTACGCCGTGATGGGCGACGGTGCGCCGTCATAGACGTCCGGTGCCCACATGTGGAACGGCACCGTTGCGACCTTGAAACCGAACCCGACGAGCAAGAGCGCGATGCCGATCAGGAACAGCGGACCGCCGGCGATGGCGCCGCCATCGGCGAGCGCGCGCGCCCCGATCGTCGCCAGGTTCGTTGCTCCGGTCGCGCCATACACGAGCGCGATACCGTACAGCAGGAACGCCGTCGAAAAGGCGCCGAGCAAGAAGTACTTCAGCGCTCCTTCGGCGGAGCGAATGCTGCGGCGATTGATGCCCGCCAGCGCGTACACCGAGATCGACATCAGCTCGATGCCGAGGAAGACGATCATGAGATCGCGCGCCGCGGCGAGCAACATCATGCCTGACGAGGCGAGCAAGACGAGGACGTGCGTCTCCGGTGCGGTAATCAGCTCGCGATCGTTGTCGTCGATCGCAAGCATCAAAGTGAGCATCGTGCCGAGGAGAATGACGATGTCCACCATCCAGCGATAGTTGTCGACGGCGATCGGTCCCGGGCCCGCGCCATAGCCGCCGAGCAGGAAGTAGATCACGGCAACGAGCGACAGCAACGTGACGAGAATGCTCGCCCAGCCAATCGCCCGCTGGTGGCTTGGGCTATCGGGACGCCAAGCTGCCGCGATGACCAGAATCATCGCGCCCGCCACGAGCACGAGATCCGGGATCAAAGCCGCGGTCAGCTCGAGCGGCTTCGAGAGATCGAGCATCGACGGGATCGCGAGCATCATCGCGGTCCTCCCGGTATGCTCGCGTACGACGTCGATGAGCGCGACTGCACCGTCGTCACAAATCGCTCAGCCGAGCTTTGCATGCGGCGGAGCACGGGAGCAGGATATACGCCGAGCCAAACGATCGCCGCGACGAGCGGCGCCATGATCAACAGCTCGCGCACATTGAGATCCGCGATATGCTCGTTTTCCGCTTTACTCAACGCGTTGAAGAGGATGCGCTGAATGGCCCAGAGGAGATAGGCGGCGGCGAAGATGACAGCCGTCGTCGCGACGACGGTGAAGATCGGAACCGTTTTGAACGATCCAATGAGCACGAGGAATTCGCCGACGAATCCATTGGTCCCCGGCAAGCCGATGCTGCTCAACGAGACGAAGGTCAGTATGGCTGCGAACATCGGTACGACGCGCGCGATGCCGCCGTACGCTGCGATCTCGCGCGAATGCCTACGCTCGTAGATCATGCCGATCAATAGAAAGAGAGCACCCGTCGAGATGCCATGGTTGATCATGACCATCAGCGCGCCCTGCACACTCTGTACAGTCAGCGCGAAGATGCCCAGCATGACGAAACCAAGGTGGCTCACCGACGAGTACGCGACGAGCTTCTTGAAGTCCGGCTGCACCATCGAGACGAGGGCGCCGTAGACGATACCGATCACGGCCAGGCCGAGGATGATCGAACGCACCGTGTCGTTGAGCGCCGCCGAAGGAAACAGCGGCACAGCGATCCTGAGGAATCCGAAAGTGCCGAGCTTCAGCATGATGCTCGCCAGCACCACGGATCCTGCCGTTGGTGCTTCGACGTGCGCGTCGGGCAGCCACGTGTGGAACGGGAACATCGGCACCTTCACCGCGAATGCCATGAAGAAGGCGCCGAACAACCAGAGCGCCGCACGGGGCGACACGGCGACATTTCGCAAGATGTAATCGTACGAGAACGTCGGGATTCCAGTCATCGGGTTCTTCGCGGCGAGGCCGATATAGACGATGGCGGCCAGCATCAGCATCGAACCGACCATCGTGTAGATGAAGAACTTGAGACTGGCATAAATCCGCCGTTCCCCGCCCCAGATGCCGATGATGAAGTACATCGGCACAAGCATGACCTCCCACATCACGTAGAACAGGAAGAGGTCGAGACTCATGAAGACGCCGAGCATGCCGGTCGTCAGCACCAGCATGAGGACGTAAAAGCTATGCGTCCGCGTGCGAATGTAAGTCCAGCTACCGAGCGACGAGAGCACCATGATGAACGTCGTCAGCAGGATCATCATCATGGCCATGCCGTCGACGCCGATCGTGAAGCGCACGCCCCACGCCGGGATCCAGGAATGATCGAAGGCGAATTGCCAGCGCGGATCGCCCGGATCGAACGCCCACCACAAGCCTAACGATACAATGAACTCGGCGAGGAAAGTCACGAGCGCAATGATGCGCGGCACCGAGGCGACACCGGTCGCGACCTCGTCCACGGCCGTCCGCGGGTCGACGCCGGCGCGCGCGGCCGCCGATTCCTCGGGCGCCGCCACCGGCGCCGCACCTGCTCTCGAGCCGAACGCGCCGTGAAGCCAGATCACGAGCGCGCCTGCCACCGGAATGGCGAGCAACGCCGTTAAAACCCAGCGATCGTAAGCGATGGAGCTCAAGAAACCGTTCATGATCACCGGATCGTGAAAGCGCCAAGCACGAACAACACACCAACGATCAACACCCAGGCATACGTGCCCACCTGACCGGACTGCAATCGCGAACCGATCCAACCGACGAAGCGCGGAACTTGTCCACCGACGAAGCGCACCATGACGCCGTCGATCAGCCCGTCGTCGATGCCCTCCCACAGCAGCCCACGCGAAACACCAACCGTCGGTTGCACGACCGCGTCGTCATAGATCTCGTCGACGTAATACTTGTTCGCGAGCACGCGCTCGAATCCCTCTTCCGGCTTCGCGTCGCGCTTCGGAAGGAGCCGCCCTGGCTCGAGGACCGTCCACGCGACGATGATTCCCGCAATCGCGATTGCGAGCGCGACACCGATCAGCGCGTACTCGAGCGTCTGGTTCACCTCGGGTACTGTGCCGTGAGTAATTCGCAGCGTGGATTCACCGACGACCGGCTCGAGCCAGCGGTCCAGCAGGCCGATGCGTCCGAGCTTGATCGTTTCCGGCAGGTTGAGCCATCCTCCGACGACGCTCAACGCGCCGAGGACGACGAGCGGCCCCGTCATCACCCACGGCGCCTCGCCGAGAAACTCTCGCTCACGCTCACCGGAGCGGTTCGGCCCGAGGAACGTGTAGATGAGCATGCGCATCATGTACACGGCAGTCATGAACGCGGCTGCCAGACCGAGCGCGTAGCACGCGTAGAGCACGATTCCGCCGGGAATGCCTAACCAGTGCGCGTCCGCCAGCGTCGACCCGCGGGCGCGCAGAAACAGCGTGCCCAGGATCTCGTCCTTCGAGAAGAACCCCGCAAAGGGGAAAATACCCGCAATCGCGAGCGTGGCCGCGAGCATCAGCAGGAACGTCCACGGCATGTACCGCCGCAGGCCGCCCATGTTGCGCATGTCCTGCGCATCGTCCTCGTTGTGCGTCGCATGATAGGCGCGATGCATCGCGAAGATCACCGAGCCCGAGCCGAGGAAGAGGAGTGCCTTGAAGAAGGCGTGCGTCACGAGATGGAACACACCGGACACATAAGCACCTGCCCCAACGCCGACGAACATGTAGCCGAGTTGTGAGACCGTGGAATACGCCAACACCTTCTTGATATCCCACTGCTTGAGTCCGATCGACGCCGCGAAGATCGCGGTGAGCGCCCCGATCACCACGACCGTTAGGCTCGCCGAGGGCGACAGCGCGAAAAGGAAATTGCTGCGCGCGATGAGGTACACACCCGCCGTCACCATCGTTGCGGCGTGAATCAGCGCCGAGACCGGCGTCGGGCCGGCCATGGCGTCAGGCAGCCAGGTGTAGAGCGGGATCTGCGCGCTCTTGCCGGTGCAGCCCAGGAAGAAGAAGAGGCAGATCCAGGTGACGACGTTCGGGGCAAGACTGGCCGCCTGTCCCCGCACGCCCTCGAACTCGAGCGTGCCGACGTTCGCCCACAGCATGAACATGGCGACAAGAAACCCGAAGTCGCCGATCCGGTTCATGATGAATGCCTTCTTGCCGGCGTTCGCATTCGCCTCGTCCAAATACCAGAAGCCGATGAGCAGATACGAACAGAGGCCGACGCCTTCCCAGCCGACGAACATCACCGGATAGCTCGCGCCCATTACGAGCACGAGCATGAACGCGACGAACAGGTTCAGATACGCGAAGTAGCGCGGGTAGCCCGGATCGTCCTGCATATATCCGACGCTAAAAATGTGGATCAACATGCCGACGCCAGTAATGACCAGGATCATTACCATCGACAGTTGGTCCAGCTGAAATGCGGCGTCGATACGGAGATCGCCGACCGGCATCCACTCGTAGTACCGCTGGACGAATGGCGCGTGCAGCTCGGCGCCAGCGCCTCGCATCGCCATGAAGATCGCGACCGCAAGAACGAAGGCGAGCACCATCACGCCCGGTCCAACGATGCTCGTTAGGGTCGCGAAGCGATGGCGGACAATGACGTGATGATCGTCGCCGTGACCGCCGCCGCCGGTGACATCATGGCCCGTGTGTGCCTCGTGCGCTTCCTCTGCCGACGGTTGCGGATCATGCGGATGGGCTCCCGGGTCGGCCGGACCCGCATGATAGGCGCTGAAGATCGATAACGCGCCGTTGAGCACGAACCCCAGCAGCGGCAACAACGGCAACGCCGACATCCAGCGGGCAACTGTGCCGGCGAGCGGCTGCGCGATACCCGTGACGTCCTGGAGAGACATCAGCCCTTCAGCAAGTTGATGTTCTGCAGATCGACCGTCTGTCGATGACGGAAGAGCGCGATAATGATCGCGAGGCCAACGGCGGCTTCCGCCGCCGCCACGGTCATCACGAAGAACACGAACACCTGGCCGCCGACGCCATACACCTGCGAGAAGGCGACGAAGGTCAGGTTCACGGCATTGAGCATCAGTTCCACGCACATGAAGACGATGATCGCATTGCGTCGCGTGAGCACGCCGACGACGCCAATCGTGAATAGCACCGCCGAGAAGAAGAGCGCCTCAGCCAGCATCGGTCACCGACCTCCTTCTTCCGAGCACCACTGCCCCGACAACCGCCGCGAGCAGCAGCACGCTCGTCACCTCAAAGGCGAGGAGATATTCGTTGAAGAGTGAACCCGCGACGGGCGCGATGACGCCGGTGTACTGGATCTGCCGTGCGAGGTAGCCAGGGGCGATTCGCGGCTGCACATGCACGCGCGTGAGCGCGAAGATCTGCGCGAGGAGCGCGATGCCCACCGCGCCGGCAACCAGCCTCCAACCCCGACCACGTGCGTCAGCCACCTCGGACGGATGGCCAAGGTTGAGCAACATGATGACGAACAAGAAAACCACCATGATCGCGCCGGCGTACACCAGTACCTGGATGGCGCCAATGAACTGGGCGTCGAGCATGACGAACAGCGCGGCGAGGGCGAACATCGTCGTCACGAGCCACATTGCCGCGGCGACGGGACTCCGTCGCGTCACGAACAGAATCGCCGCGACGACGGCAACGATGCCGAAGACGTAGAAGTTGAAGGTGTAGAAGAGAGGAAGGTTCTCGTGCAACACTCACTCTCCTTTCGGGTCCGCCGGGTCCCACATCTCGCACACGGGATGCGTCTGCGCCATCAACCGCTCGAGGTCATAGACAAACCCCTCGCGGCTGTATTCAGAGTTCTCGTAATGCCGACCGACGTGAATCGCTTCCTCGGGACACACCTCCTGGCAGTACCCGCAGAAGATGCACCTGAACTCGTCGATCTCGAACAGCAGGGGATACCGATTGCCCTGCTCGTCTTCGCCCGGCACCAACTTGATGCAGTTCGCGGGACACACCGTCGGACACAGTCCGCACGCGACGCATTTGGCTTTCCCATCCTCGGTGGTGAGCATGCGATGCGTCCCACGCCAGCGCGGCGAGAGCGCCCACTTTTCCTCCGGATACTGCACCGTCACCTTCTCCGAGAAGAGATGCTTCAGCGTCAACGCCATGCCGTTCAGCGTCGCGCGTACGTAACTCGTTTGCTCGATCGGACGCTCGAGCACCTTCACGCCAATAGACATCAGTCGCCCGCCTCCGCGGGATGAAAGCGCGCTCGGTCGAGTGCCGCCTGACGCAACTTCTCGAGGTTGCGCCTATCGAGCCGCGAATACGCCGGACTCACGATCCGTCCGCGGTCGAGAATCAGGAACACGATCGCGACGATCAGGATGTTGAGCGCGAGCAACGCGGCGCCGAACTGCCAGGACCCGCGGTAGTAGCCGCCGTAGTTGAGCCCGACGATCGCCCCCGCCATCGCGACGATGTACGTGAGCGCGAGCGGCAAGAGAACCTTCCACCCAAGCGCCATTAGTTGGTCGTATCGAAAGCGCGGCAGTGTCCAGCGCACCCACATGAAGATGAAGACGAAGATCAGGATCTTCACGAAGAAGAACGCTGCGGTGAGCAAGGACGCGACCAGGCTGTGGGCGTAGTTGTCCCACAGTGTGAATGGAATGTCCCATCCGCCGAAGAAGAGCGTCGTCATCAACGCGCTCGCCGTCACCATGTTTGCGTACTCGGCGATGAAAAACATCGAGAACTTCATCGCGCTGTACTCGGAGTGATAGCCCGCGATGAGCTCCGACTCGGCTTCCGGCAGATCGAACGGCAGGCGATTCGTTTCGGCGAACGCCGAGACGAAGAAGATGAAGAAAGCGAACGTACAGCCGAAGATGTTCCACGCGAGCGGCCACTGTCCCGACGTCTGCTGGGAGACGATTGCGCTGAGCGAGACGTTGCCCGAGAGCAGCAACACCGGGATCGTCGCCATACCCATCGCGATCTCGTACGAGATCATCTGTGCGCTCGAGCGCAGGCCGCCCAG
This sequence comes from Gemmatimonadaceae bacterium, assembly GCA_036496605.1. Classification (NCBI taxonomy): domain Bacteria; kingdom Pseudomonadati; phylum Gemmatimonadota; class Gemmatimonadia; order Gemmatimonadales; family Gemmatimonadaceae; species Gemmatimonadaceae bacterium. The sequence continues at coordinate 93,554 of DASXKV010000029.1, forward strand.
GAGTGCGTACTTGTTGTTCGAGGACCACCCGGCGAGCACGATACCGTAGACGCCTAACGACGATATTGCCAGGATGTAGAGGAAGCCGATCGGCAGGGGCGCGATTGACATGTCGATCAGTCCCCAGCGCGAATACCACGGAGCCCCGAACGGGATCACCGCCATCGTCATCAGCGCCGGTATGAACGAGAGCGCCGGCGCGAGGATGAACAGCGGCTTGTACGCCGCGCTGGGGTACGTCTCCTCCTTCATGATGTTCTTGAGACCGTCTGCGGCCGGCTGCAGTAGGCCACCCGGTCCAACGCGATTCGGCCCGAGGCGGTCCTGGATCCATCCGGCGATTTTCCGCTCGAGGAGCGTGAGCATCGCGACGCCAACGAGATAGATACTGAACAACAGGATCATCTTGATGATCGTCGCGATCAGCCAGGCCTTGAAATGTTCGGGCCCTGGGACGATCACCAGTCCCGGCTGCGTCGACGCGGTCTGAAGCGCGAACGGAAAGCTCAGGATCATGCGGACGCCTCTGCGATCGCGCCCGCGATCATCGCGCCCTTCATGCCCAACGCATCGTACGACATCCCGCTGAACTCGGGACGCGCCGCGGCGAGCGCCGCAAATACGTCACTGGGCAGCCCGCCGCCAGCCGAACCGCCTAACGCGGCGAGCAGATCCGAGAACACGAACCAGCTTGGTCGAGCGAAGCCAGGCGCTGCTTTCGCCTGCATGAAGCGCTGGACCCGCCCGCGCAAATTGGTGAACGTGCCCTCTTCCTCGCTCATGTTCGCGATCGGGAGGACGACGGCCGCCGTGTGACGCGCCCAGAACGGAAGCGTGGTACCGACGACGATCGTCGTCGCGGCGCGCGCCGCGCCCGCGGCATCTTCACCAGCAAGCTCCTCGTCGGCGACGAGGAGCACGTCACCAGCGGCGACCTTCTCGAGTGGACGATCACTGCGCGTGAAGCCGAGGACCTCTGCGCCGCGCACGTTCGCGGCGCGATCGGCGCGCAACGAGAGATCGTCGACCCCGGGCAACGGCACCTCCGGCCCCCTCGTGACGCGGAATGCCCCGGCGCCGCCAGTGCGCTTCACGATCTCCGACAACACGAACAGCGCTTCGTTCGAAAGCATCGGCGACGCGAGCACGAAGACGCGCTTGCCGGTGATGAGCTTCGTCGCATCGGCGAGCGCGCGATCCCAATCGCAGCCCGCGAGCGACGCCCCATTGCGCACCATCGGCACGTCGACGCGATCGCGGCGATTCAGCCACCGATAATTCAGGCGGCCGTGGTCGCACATGAAGTACTTGTTGACATCCTCGTTAGGTCGCGGCCGCATACGCACGACCTGATTGTCGCGCGTTTCGATCATCATGTTGCAGCCCTGCGAGCAGTTTGGGCACACGGATGCGGCGCGATCGAGCTCCCACGCGCGCGCCTTGTTCAGCGCGTCCTTGGAGAGCAGCGCACCGACCGGACAGAGATCGATGACGTTCCCGGCCCATGGGTGCGTCATATCCTCGCCCTCGAACTTGCCGATCACCGCGCGATCCCCGCGCTCCGAGACGTTGAGGATCGGATGATGAGCGACATCATCCATGAAACGCACGCAGCGTGTGCACAGAATACATCTATTCGCGACGTAGATAACGTCGCCGCCGAAATCCTCGACGGGATTGAATCGCTTCGGCTCGCGGTAGCGTCCTTCGGGACGCCCTTCCTGATACGTGTAGTCCTGCAGCTCGCACTCGCCGGCCTGATCGCAGATCGGACAATCGAGCGGATGGTTGATGAGCAACATCTCGAGGACGCCCCGCCGCGCCTCGAGTGCCTTGTCGGTGTGCACGCGGACGACCTGCCCTTCGGCGACTGACGTCGCGCACGATGGCGCGAGCTTCGGCGCCTTCTCGACCTCGACAAGGCACATGCGGCATACGCCGGCAACCGGAAGCCCCGGGTGATAGCAATAGTGCGGGATCAGCACGCCCGCCGCTTTTGCCGCCTCGAGGATCGACGTCCCCGCCGGCACTGACACCGCGCGCCCTTCGATCGTTACGTTGACCAGCTTATCTGCCATCGGGCGGCCTCAAGCCACGGCGGGCACGAGATGATGAGTCTTCTTCTTGATCAGCGACTCGAAGTCATTCCTGAATTTCTTCAGGCCCGAGACCACCGGCGTCCCGCACGAATCGCTCAAGACGCAAATCGTCTTGCCTGTCATGTTGTCGGCTATCTCGAGCAGCGTATCGAGATCTTCTGACGTCCCGTCACCCGCAGCGATGCGCTCGAGAATCTTCGTCGTCCACGCGGTGCCTTCGCGGCACTGCGTGCACTGCGCACAGCTCTCGTGCGCGAAAAAGCGCGCCGCCCGCGCGATGAACTTCACGAGATTCTGTGCGTCGTCGATGACGATCACGCCGCCGGAGCCGAGCATCGTGCCTTGAGCGACGAAGCCCTCGTAGTCCATGAGCGACGCTTCCGCCTCGGCGAGGTTCTGAATCGGCACCGAGATGCCGCCTGGAATAATCGCTTTGAACTTTCGCCCTGGCAGCGGGCCGCCGCACAGATCGTACAAGAAATCCCTGAACGGAAATCCCATCGGGACCTCGTAGTTCCCCGGGCGCGCGATGTTGCCACAGACCGAGTAGAGCTTGGTGCCGGTCGATTTCGGGTTGTCGGAACGTGAAAACCTCTTGTACCAGTCGGCGCCGTTGTTGAGAACATGTGGAACGGCAACGAGCGTTTCGACGTTGTTGATCGTCGTCGGCTGCCCGAAGACGCCTGCGACCGCAGGGAATGGCGGCTTGATGCGTGGATTCCCGCGGCGCCCTTCCAACGAGTTCATCAGAGCGGTCTCTTCACCGCAGATATAGGCACCGGCGCCGCGGTGGACCCACACGTTCACTGTTTTGCCCGTCCCCATCGCGTCTTGTCCAAGGATACCGGCGGCATAGGCCTCCTTGATTGCTGCTTCCATCCGTTCGATCGGCTCGGTGAACTCGCCGCGAATGTAGATGTACGCCGTTTCCGCGCCGATTGCCCACGCGCCGATCGCGCATCCTTCCACGAGCGCGTGCGGCGTCCACCGCATGATCTCGCGGTCCTTGAACGTGCCGGGCTCCGATTCGTCGGCGTTGCAACACAGATAGTGAGGCTTGCCATCGCCGGGCTTCATGAACGACCACTTGACGCCAGTTGGGAAGCCGGCGCCGCCGCGACCGCGGAGTCCGGAGTCCTTGACGATATTCACGATGTCGCCAGGCGCCATGCCTAACGCGCGCTCGAGCGCGACGTATCCGCCGCGCTTACGCCAACCTTCGAGAGTGGTCGCGCCTATGTCGCCAAAATGCTGCGACAGGACCGTCGTCTCGCGATCGTGCGGCTTGTGGGGATAGCCCATTTACTTGTATCGCGAAAGGAGCTCGGGGACACCTTCCGGCGTCACCGACTCGATGAAATCCTCATTGACCATTACCGGCGTCGCGAAACCGCATGCGCCGAGACATTCGACCTCGATGACCGTGAAACGCTCGTCAGGCGACGTGACGCCGAGCTCCTGACAGCCGGTATGGCGCAGGAAGGCGTCGACGACTTCTTCGGCGCCGCAGATCTGGCAGGGCGAGGTCGTGCAGACCTGCACGAAATATTTCCCGACCGGATGCTGGTGGTACATCGTGTAGAATGTGACGACGCCCTTCACGTAAGCAGGCGTGAGCTCGAGCAGGTGTGCAACTTCCGTCATCCCCTCCTCGCTCACCCAGCCTCGATCGTGCTGCACCATCCAGAGCGCGGGAAGCAGCGCGGCCATCTTCGACGGATAGCGCGTGAGGAGCTCATCGAGCTCCTGCTTCCGTGTGCCGACGAAGACCGGCTTGTATGGCTCGCTGGAATGACGGCCGTGTACGGTATCCGCGGGGGCCTCGACGCCGCCCATTTCGTGAATACTCATCGATCGATCTCGCCCATCACGATATCGATACTCGCATTGATCGCGATCACATCCGACAACAGATGCCCTTCGACCATCTTCGCGATCGCCGAGAGATTCACGAAGGACGGTGGACGGATGCGCCAGCGTACCGGCTTCGACGTGCCGTCGGAGACCATATAGTAGCCCTTCTCGCCCTTCGGGCTCTCGACGGCGACGTACGACTCACCGATCGGCGGACGCGGACCTTCCATCACTTGCTTGAAATGATGGATCATCGACTCCATGTCGCTCGTTGCCTTGCTCTTCGGCGGCAGAATCACGCGATGATCGTCGATGTTGACGGGTCCATCGGGTAATCGCTTGATCGCCTGTTCGAGGATTCGCGTCGACTGACGCAGCTCCTCCATGCGAACGAGATACCGATCGTAGACATCGCCGTTCGTGCCGACCGGCACATCGAAGTCATACGTCTCGTAATCGAGATACGGGAAGTCTTTGCGTACATCGTAGGCGACGCCGGACGCGCGCACCATCGGACCGGAGAGTCCGTAGTTCACCGCTTCGTCGGCGCTCATGACCCCGAGTCCGATCGTGCGGCCGACCCAAATCCCGTTCCTGGTGACGACGCGGTCGATCTCCTCGACGGTCTTTGGGAAGTCCGTCAGGAAGCCGCGCAGATTCTCCAGCCAGCCATCGGGAATGTCCGCGCCCAGTCCCCCAACGCGGGTGAACGTCGTCGTCAGGCGCGCGCCGATCCAGGACTCGAACAGCTCGTAGATCTTTTCGCGTTTCTCGAACGACCAGAGGAACGGCGTGAAGGCGCCGATGTCGATGCAGGTCGTTCCGAGCCAGACGAGATGTGAGATGATGCGCGAGAGCTCCATCAGCATCACGCGCAGCACCTTGCAGCGTTCCGTGATCTCGATCCCGAAGAGCCGCTCCGCGCCTAACGCAAATGCAACGTTGTTTCCGGGTGAGTTGAGATAATCCTCACGATCGGTCCAGGGGATGATCTGATTGTACTGGCGGTACTCGCCGATCTTCTCGAAGCCGCAGTGCAGGTAGCCGATGTGCGGAATGCACCGCACGACGGTCTCGCCGTCCAGCTCGAGCACGAGGCGGAGCACGCCGTGCGTCGCCGGATGCTGTGGACCGAGATTGATGAGCATGTGCTCACCAGTGAGATCCGGCTCGAGCGACGGCGGTGCCTCGAGCGCGACCGGTGAGCCGCCATCATCGACAACGAGAGGCACGCGCTGCGGCCGCCCCTGCGCGTCCACCCCGCTCGTCGATAGCTCGACTTCGACCGTGCGTTTGGTTGTCGCCATGTCGCCGTCTACTCTCCCGTCTTCTCGCCCGTGCTCAGACGGCGCCGCATGTCGTCAGGTAGATCCTCGAACGCTTGCGCGATCGTCAACTCCTCCTTCGAGTAGCGCGCCTCCGGATTCGCGGCCAACGCCTGCCGCAATTGTTCCGAGCGACTGAATCGCCCGCGCAGCGGAAAGTCCTTCCGCAGCGGAAACCCCTCCTTGTACTGCTCCCACATCAACAGTCGCCGGAGATCCGGATGGCCCGTGAAGCGGATCCCGAACATGTCGTAGCATTCACGCTCGAGCCAATCGGCACCGCGATACACGCTCCACACGCTCGGCACTTCGAGCGCGGCGCCCTTCGCGATCTTCACCTTGAGCCGGAGAAAGCGGCGATACGGAAGCGAACGCAAATGCCAAACGACGTCGATCGGCTCCTCGAGATCGCGATACTCGACCGCCGTGACATCTGACAGGTAGTCGTAGCGCTGTCCGGGATCGTCGTGCAGCCACCGGACGATGTCGAGCAATTGCCCGCCGGCGACGACGACAGTGGTCTCGCCCCAGATGACATCGACGCGCTGCACCGCCGCGCCGAAGCGCTGCTTCAATGCCTCGACACTTGGATTCGGCGCGGCGCCGCGTTGCGCGATTGCCTTTGGCGTCGCCGGTGCTGGTGCGTCGCTTGGCAACGCGTTCCCCGCGACCACCGGAGTGAAGCTCTTGTTCACAGGCCGGAGCGCGTTTGGTGCACCGAGTTCCCGAACGGCTCGGACACCTCGTCGATCACCGACGCCGGGATGTAGAGTTGGCTGCGCGGATCCGGCTCCATCTCATTGCGCAATGATTTATCCTTCGCGCGCTCATTCATGACCTTTTTCTGCAGGAGCAGGATGCCGTACAGCAATCCTTCCGGTCGTGGCGGGCAGCCCGGCACGTACACGTCGACCGGGATGATCGTGTCGATGCCCTGCACCACGGCATAGTTGTCGAACATGCCGCCGCTCGATGCGCACGCGCCCATCGAGATTGACCACTTGGGCTGCGGCATCTGTTGCCAGATGCGCCGTAACACTGGCGCGAGCTTGAACGGCACGCGCCCCGCGCAGATCAGCACGTCTGCCTGACGAGGCGAGAAGCTCTGACGCTCCATGCCGAAGCGCGCAAGATCGTAACGACTCGCCGCCGTCGCCATGAATTCGATCGCACAACACGCGGTGCCGAAAGGCATTGGCCACAGCGAATTCGCGCGTGCCCAGTTCACGAGGAAATCGAGTCGCGTGGTCATCCACGGCTCGCCACCGCCGACGACCTTGGTCGAGCTGAGGTCTGGTCGCGGGCTCAATCCCATTGCAGCGCTCCCTTCTTCCACACGTAGATGAACCCGACGAGCAAGATCACGATGAACACCACCATCTCGGTGAAACCGAACAACGAGACCTCTCCTCGCGGACAGGTCCCACCGACCGCGAGCGGACGCGCGCACGAGAGCTGCCAGAAGTACGCGCCCCAGGGAATCATGAAGACGGTCTCGATGTCGAAGATGATGAACAACACCGCCACCATATAGAATTTCACGGAGAAGCGCTCACGCGCATCGCCGAGCGGCGGAATGCCGGACTCGTACGCCGTCTGCTTCACGGGCGTCGGTCGCGCGCGCAATGTCAGCGCGGACACGCCCAACATCAAAATGGCATTGACTACCACGAATCCGAGAAGCAGCAGAACCGGCACGTACGCGCGTTCCATAATCTCCCGACTTCGTGAAAACTTTCACTAAGTGCCGAAAGTTATCTGAGCCCGAGACGCAGTGTCAACGGCGCGGAGCGATGAGCACAGAGCGTGAAGCGTGCAGCGCAGAAGGCAGGCGACCGCGGGGAAATGTCGTGCCATGCCTTGGTACCGGAGCCGTCTCCGCCTACCTTCCGCCAACCCCTCCTCCGCACGCTCGCGCTCGACGCGCAACGCGCTGCGCTCAACGCTCTCCGCTCCGCGCTCAACACATATGTCTCTCATGTCTGACCGCTGGATCACGCGCATGGCCGCCGAGGCGCGCATGATCGAGCCCTTCGAGCAGAGTCAGGTTCGCGCCGGAGTCATCTCGTATGGCGTGAGCTCCTACGGCTACGACATGCGCGTCGCGCGCGAGTTCCGGATCTTCACGAACGTGCTCAACTCGATCGTCGATCCGAAGGCGTTCGATCCCAAATCGTTCGTCGAGTTCGAGGGGGACGTGTGCATCGTGCCGCCCAATTCCTTCGCGCTTGCTCGCTCGGTGGAGTATTTCCGCATCCCGCGGAACGTGCTCACGGTCACGGTTGGCAAGTCGACCTACGCGCGTTGTGGCATCATCACCAACGTCACGCCGTTCGAGCCCGAGTGGGAAGGCTACGTCACGCTCGAGATCTCGAACACGACTCCGCTCCCGGCGAAGATCTACGCGAACGAGGGCATCGCGCAGGTGCTCTTCTTCCGCGGCGACGAAGAGCCCGCCGTGTCGTACAAGGACAAGAAAGGCAAATACCAGGGGCAGCAAGGGGTGACGCTGCCGAAGTTGTGACGGGTGCGGGAGGTTGACGGATGCGGCGTGGATGAGATAACTCTAACGTTTTTTCCGGCCGCCCGCGCCGCGGCCCGAGACTCAGCGAACGACCCCCAGAAGGTACGCGAGCGCAACGAGCAGCATCAGCGCGACGAGCACGACCGCAACCACGAATGGCGCGCCGCGGCTCGGCACTGTCGCCGATGGACCGCCGCTCCGCGCGGAAGGATCGGTGCCTTTCCCGACGACGTATGTCGTCTTCTCGACCGAGTCGGCGCCGCCGAGCTGAGCCTCGGGGTCGTTATTGAGCGCGCTGGGTTCGGATTTGTCTCGAGAGTGCTCGGTCACGACTACCTCACTCGCCTGGGCGCTTGCGCTTGCACCTCGCGGGCCAATTAGCCCATACCGGCCGCTGCCTTTTCAGCGCGGTGCATAACGCTGGCACGGAGATAATCCCGATTCATTCGCGCGATGGTGTCGATGCTGATCTCCTTCGGGCAGGCCTCCTGGCATTCGCCAAAGAGCGTGCAATGTCCGAATCCTTCGACGTCCATTTGGGCAACCATCCTCAGCGCACGTCGATTTCGCTCCGGCTGACCATGTGGCAAGAGCCCAAGGTGCGAGATCTTGGCCGCCGTGAAGAGTGAGGCCGATCCGTTCGGACATGCCGCGACGCACGCGCCGCAGCCGATGCACGCGGCGGCGTCCATTGCGTCGTTGGCATCCTGCTTCGCGACCGGCAGGGAGTTGGCTTCGGGCGCGCTTCCCGTATTCACACTGATGAAACCGCCGGCCGCAACGATGCGATCGAGCGCGCCGCGGTTCACGACCAGATCCTTCACGACGGGAAACGCTCGTGCGCGCCAAGGCTCGATCCAGACGACGTCGCGGTCGTTGAAGTGGCGCATATGCAGCTGACAGGTCGCCGTCGCTTTCATCGGCCCGTGCGCCACGCCGTTGATCACCATGCCACACGAGCCACAAATGCCCTCGCGACAATCATGATCGAACGCGATCGGCTCCTTCCCACTCGCCACGAGCCCCTCGTTCACGACATCGAGCATCTCGAGGAACGACATGTCGGGACGGATGTCACTCGCCTGGTACGTGACAAAAGAGCCCTTCGCGTCGGCCGTCGCCTGTCGCCAAACGTGCAGTTCAAGATTCATTAAGGCTTGCTTCGCTCGCCGCTTAGCTATATGGAGTCGCTCGCGCGTTGCGCTCGCTCCTGCTCCTCTCACCAATCACTACCGGTAACTTCGCGTTGCCAACGCCACGTTCTCGAACAATAGCGGCTCCTTGTGCAGGATTGGCGGTCTGTTCTCCCCTGCAAATTCCCACGCGGCGACGTAAGCGAATTTGTCATCGTGACGCAGCGCTTCGCCGTCCGGAGTCTGATGCTCGATGCGAAAGTGCGCGCCGCATGACTCCTCGCGTTGCAGCGCGTCGATGCACATCAGCTCCGCGAGCTCGAGAAAGTCGGCGACGCGACCGGCACGCTCGAGCTCTTGATTGAGCTCCTGGCCAGTACCGGGGACAAGCAGATCGCTCCAGAACTCTTCCCGCAGCGCCGGAATGAGCTGCAGCGCCTTCTTGAGTCCCTCCGCGCTACGTGCCATGCCGCAATACTCCCACACGATCTTTCCCAGCTCGCGGTGGAACGACGTCGCCGAGCGCGCTCCACGGATCGACGTTAGGCGATTCGTCCGCTCCCGCACCGACTCAATCGTCGCCCGCACGTCCGGATGATCGTCCGCAATCGCCTCGGGTCGCGACGACGCGAGATAATCGCCGATCGTGAGCGGAATGACGAAGTAGCCATCCGCTAATCCTTGCATCAGTGCGCTGGCGCCGAGACGATTCGCGCCGTGATCGGAGAAGTTTGCTTCCCCGATGACGTGGAGGCCGGGGATCGTGGACATCAAGTTGTAATCGACCCACAGTCCGCCCATGGTGTAGTGGACCGCGGGATAGATGCGCATCGGGACGCGATACGGATTCTCGTCCGTGATACGTTCGTACATCTCGAACAGATTACCGTAGCGCTCCGCGATGCGGTCGGCGCCGAGCCGCTTGATCGCGTCGCCGAAGTCGAGATAGACCCCGCGGCCGCCGGGCCCGACCCCGCGTCCCTCGTCGCAGACTTCCTTCGCGGCGCGTGAGGCGATATCACGGGGCGACAGATTGCCGAAGCTCGGGTATTTGCGCTCGAGGTAATAGTCCCGGTCGCCCTCCGCTATCTCGTTGGGTGCGCGGTTGTCCCCGCTTCGCTTCGGTACCCAGACGCGACCATCGTTGCGGAGCGACTCGCTCATCAGGGTGAGCTTCGACTGATAGTCTCCGGCAACGGGGATGCACGTGGGGTGGATCTGCGTGTAGCACGGATTGGCGAAGGCTGCGCCGCGGCGATACGCACGCCAGATCGCTGTCGCATTCGATCCCTTCGCGTTCGTCGACAGATAGAAGACGTTGCCGTAGCCGCCCGTCCCGAGGATCACGGCGTCAGCGAGATGGGCCTCGATCGCGCCCGTCACCATGTTCCGCGTCACGATCCCGCGCGCCTTGCCATTCACGACGATGACATCGAGCATCTCAGTGCGCGGATGCATGGTCACGTTGCCCTTCGCGATTTCCTTCTCGAGCGCCTGGTAGCAACCGAGCAACAGTTGCTGGCCGGTCTGCCCTCGCGCGTAAAACGTCCGCGAAACCTGCGCGCCGCCAAAGGATCGATTGGCGAGCAACCCGCCGTACTCGCGTGCGAAGGGGACGCCCTGCGCGACGCACTGGTCGATTATGCGAACGCTCAGTTCGGCTAGCCGATAGACGTTCGCCTCGCGCGAGCGGAAGTCGCCACCCTTGATCGTATCGTAGAAGAGGCGGTAAACGCTGTCGCCGTCGTTCTGGTAGTTCTTCGCAGCGTTGATACCGCCCTGCGCGGCAATGCTGTGAGCTCGGCGAGGCGAATCCTGGAAACAGAAGGCCTTGACGCGATAACCCAGCTCACTGAGCGACGCGGCCGCGGCGCCGCCGGCCAAACCAGTGCCGACGACGATGACCGTGTGGCGGCGCTTGTTCGCGGGATTCACCAGCTTCATGTCGAAGCAGTGTTTCTCCCACTTGCGTTCCAGCGGTCCCGACGGGATGCGTGCGCGCAGCTCCATATTTAGCGTGTCTTAGTGAATGACTCCGGCGAGCACACCGAGCGGTACGATCGTGAAGCCGAACCACACAATGGCGGCAACGACGAACGCGATCCGTCGGTGCAACGGGTTCGGCGACGACTTCGCGTAGCCTAACGTGCGCACCGAGCTCCACGCGCCATGATAGAGATGGAGGCCGAGAAAGAGCATCGCCAACAGATAAAACGCCGACACCCACCAGATGCGAAAGCTCGCGACGAGATTGCCGTAGACGTCACGATGTCCGGCTGCATCCACGCCGCCGTAGGCACGCGCCGGATCCACCTGACCAGTCGTGAAATGCAGGATGTGTAGCACGATGAACAGGAGCAGCAACACGCCGCCCCATCGCATCGTTCGCGACGCCCAGGTCGAGACCTGTGGATCCCGCTTCTGATATCCAATCGGACGCGCCGCGTGCGCGCGCCGCGTCAGCTGCCACGCCATCAGTACGTGCAGAACGACGCAGATGATCAACACGACGCGAACGATCCACAGCAACTCGCCCAGCGGACCATGCAGCAGCGCGCCGTACGCGTTGAGCTTGTCGCGTCCGATGAATGTCTGGAGGTTTCCCGCCATGTGGCCGATGACGAAGGCAATGCCGATCAGCCCCGTCGTGGCCATGATGATCTTCTTACCGATCGTCGAGCGATAAAACTGAACGAGCCACATCGCAGCGCCGTTCCAGCCGATTAAAGCTTCACGGCTTTCATCGGCTCGCGAACGGCATCGGCACTCTTCGCGAGCGCGGCACGCTCCTCGGCGGTGAGCTGCACTTCGAGAACGCGCTCCAATCCGCGGCGGCCCAATTTGCACGGAACACCCAGAAAGAGGCCCTTCATGCCATATTCGCCCTCGAGCCATGCTGCGCATGGGAGGACGCGCTTCTGGTCGTTGACGATCGCTTCGACCATCTGCACTGCGCCTGACGACGGTGCGTAGTACGCCGAGCCCGTCTTGAGGTACTTCACGATCTCCGCGCCGCCGTTGCGCGTGCGATCGACAATCGCATCCAGCTGCGAACGTTCGATGAGTTGTGTGACGGGTATGCCGCTTACCGTCGTATAGCTGATCAACGGCACCATCGTATCGCCGTGGCCGCCGAGCACCATTGCCTGGATGTCGCGGACCGAGACGTCGAGCGCTTCGGCGAGAAACGCGCGATACCGTGCCGTGTCGAGTACGCCAGCCATGCCGATAACGCGCTCACGCGGGAAGCCCGTCACCGCCTTCGCGACGTAACACATGACGTCGAGCGGATTGGAGACGACGATGACGATCGCATTTGGCGAACTGCGCTTGATCTGCTGCGAGACATCCTTGACGATACCGGCGTTCGTGTTGAGCAAATCATCACGCGACATGCCGGGCTTTCGCGCGATGCCGGCGGTAATGACGACCACCTCCGAGCCGCTCGTCTCGTCGTACCCGTTCGCACCGATCACGCGGGAGTCGAAGCCCTCGATCGGCGCCGATTGCCACTGATCCAGTCCCTTCCCCTGTGGAATGCCCTCGACGACGTCGACCATGACGACGGTGCGGGCGAGCTCCTTCTCGGCGATACGTTGCGCGGTCGTCGCGCCCACGTTGCCGGCGCCGACAACCGTAATCTTGTTGACCATTTCGATCGCTTGTTGATGAGTTGAATAGGTCGTGCGAGACGAAACCTATTCAGTTCGCGGGGCAGGGTGTAGCTCGTTGCGACTCGCCTATCCACCCACCTGCGACAGCGCTCGCAGCCCGCCCACGCGCAACTGCAGCAGCGCATGCTCCTTCGGCTTCTCCGCGAGCGCGCGACGGAAGTACGACTCGAGCGGCTCATCGGCGCGCAAAGGCGTGCGGAGGTCAACTTCGTGATCGCCGAACAGACACGTGCGCAAACGCCCGTCGGCAGTGAGTCGCACACGGTTGCACGAACCGCAGTACGTGTGTGTCATCGGTGTGATCACGCCAATGGAGCCAGGAGCACCAACGAAATGATAGTATGCCGCGGGCCCGTTGCCGCGTGGCGGACCACCGCCTGGCTCGAGCGATCCGAGCACCGACGCGCGCTCGAGCACTTCCTCACTCGGCACGATGTGCTCGGCGGTGAGCTCGCGTAGTCCCCCGACCGGCATCAGCTCGATGAATCGCACGTGCCATGGATGATTGAGCGTGAGACGCGCGAAGTCCATGATCTCATCGTCGTTCACGCCGCGCATCACGACCACGTTCAGCTTGATTGGTCCAATGCCGGCTGCTTCCGCGGCGCTCGCGGCGACGATTGGATCGAAGCCGAGGTCGCGTCGCGCAATTGCCGCGATGCGCTCGGGCCGCAAGCTGTCAGCGCTGATATTGACGCGATCAAGTCCGGCCGTGCGAAGCGACGTCGCGAGCTCAGGCAGTCGCACGCCGTTCGTCGACAGTGCGATGTCCTCGACTTCCGGGATCCCGCGCAGCATCTCGATCAGGCGCGGCAATGCGGGCCGGATTGTCGGCTCGCCACCCGTTATGCGCAGCCGCCGCAAGCCAAGCGGCGCGAGCTGCGCGACGACCTGATTGATCTCCTCGTAGCTGAGAATGTCGGCCTTGGGCAACCACGTGAGCCCTTCGACAGGCATGCAGTACAAGCAACGGAAATTGCAGCGATCGGTCACCGAGATACGGAGATACTCGATGCTTCGGCCGAACTGATCGCGAAGTGTCTCGCTCACCGATCCTCTCCGGCATCGACGAGTTGTGCGTCGCCACTCGTGGCACGCACCCACTCTCGCGTTCCATCGACGTATTGCTCGCGCTTCCAGATGGGAACGCGGCGCTTCAACTCCTCGATGACATAACGCGCGGCGTCGAACGCAGGTCCGCGGTGTGGATGCCCCACGGCGATTGCCACGCTGCATTCGCCGAGCGCCACCTCGCCCAGTCGATGCTCGACGGCGATGTCATTGCTCCCGGCGAGCGCGGCCGCTTCCTGTACGATCCGTCCGAGCTCGCGCTCGGCCATCGAGCGATATGCCGTGTACTCGATGCCTGTCACGTCGCGTCCGTCATTCACGTCACGCACGGTGCCGAGGAACAGCAAAGCGGCGCCGTTCGACTTGCGGCTCACGCGCTCCAGGATTTGCGAGACGTCGATGGCCGTATCGATGATCGCCGAGTACACCTCAGCCTCCTGCAACTGGCGGAATCAAGGCCACTTCGTCGCCCTCGCGCAGTTCGTGATCACGTGTTGCGTACTCCTCGTTCACTGCCACCATTGGTGCAGCAGGCAGCCTCTTGGCGTCGCCCATTGCACGCACTCGATCTATGACGTGTCGCACCGTCGTGCCCGTCTCGACGTCGAGCTCGATCTCTGATCGGCCGACAGCGTCGGCGTACGAAGCGAAAAGCAGAACCGTGATGGTCATAACGGAGAACCTCTACATCCTACGCCGGCGCGAAACAATGGGAAAGCAGCAAAACAAAAAGCCCGGCGCGTGCCGGGCTCAAATTGATGTCGCACAACTCACTGCGCTATTTCCTCTGCCTCGTCCTCGATGTCGTTCTCCTCAACGCCGGCGACCATCGCGCGCAACTCCTTCGATGGCTTGAACACGGGAACGGGACGCGCGGAAACTTCGACAGGCGAACCGGTGCGAGGATTGCGCGCCATGCGCGTCTTCCGGTGCCGGATCTTGAACGTGCCGAAGCCGCGAACCTCGATGTTCTTCTGGCTCTGCAGCGCCTCTTTGATGGCGTCGAGAAAGGCATCGACGACGCGCGCGCAGTCCTTCTTCGAAATCATCGGACCCGCCGTTCGGGAGATCTGTTCAGTGACTCTCTCGACCAGGTCAGCTTTGGTCATGAAATGTGCCTCGTGTTAGCGCGCCGTTCTGCACCGGATGCTTGCCGAACTTATCGCCGTTAACTCTTGTGTGTCAAGAGTTTGTACCACTTCACGCCGACTGCTTTCTGACCACGTCGAGAAATTGATTGAAGAGCGGACGAGCGTCATGTGGTCCGGGGGCAGCTTCGGGGTGGTATTGAACGGCGAAGATTGGAAGCTCCCGATGCCGCAGCCCTTCGATCGTGCCGTCATTCAGGTTGACGTGCGTGACTTCGAGTTCCGAAACGCCTTTGATTCCCGCCTCGCTCCCCTGTACCGCAAAACCGTGATTCTGCGACGTGATGAGCACTCGACCCGAAGCGAGGTCGCGTACCGGATGATTGCCGCCGCGGTGCCCATACGGCATCTTCACCGTTCCGGCGCCGTATGTGAGACCAATGATTTGGTGCCCGAGGCAGATCCCGAACAGCGGTACATCCTTCGATGCAATCTCTCGGACAATGCCCGGAGCATACTCCACCGCCGCCGGATCTCCCGGCCCATTCGAGAGGAATACGCCATCGGGATCGAGCTCCAGCGCTTCCTTTGCAGACGTCGTTGCAGGAACGACTGTCACGCGACATCCATGGTCGCTGAATAGCCGCAGAATATTGCGCTTGATGCCATAGTCGTAGGCGACGATGTGCCAGCGCGATTGCGGGTTGCCCCACTCATAGCGCTGGCGAGTCGACACGCGCGAGGCGAGGTCCAGTCCCTCCATCGAGGGGCACGCATCGAGCGCTGCCATAGCCTCGACGTCAGGTGAGTCGCCAGCGCCAATCACGCCGCGCATAACCCCGGCGCTGCGCAGGTGCTTCGTCAACCGCCGCGTGTCGACGTTCTCGATGATCGGGATCTGCCTCTCACGCAGCCACTCGCCGAGGTCACCCTCGGCCCGCCAGCTCGAGTAGTTCTTCGAGAGCTCGCGCATGACGACTCCGGCGATCTGGGGCTGCGCCGATTCTGGATCGTCGTCGTTGACCCCATAGTTGCCGATCATCGGTGCGGTCATCACGACGATCTGTCCTTGATACGAGGGGTCGGTGAAGACCTCCTGATACCCGCTCATGTTCGTCGTGAAGACGACCTCGGCGACCGTTGGCTGCGCAGGAGAGGAGAGCGTGCCGTGAAAAAGGGTTCCGTCCTCGAGGAGAAGGAACCCTGGCACTTCGGACCGTTGGGTCACTGAGTGCTCACTCGTTATGGCTTTTTCGCCGGTGCCTTCGTGCCCTGGTTCGGCGTAGCTGGTGAAGGCTGCGGCGCGGGCGTCAGAGGTACGACCGGAGCTTGAGTCCCAGCATTTCCAGGATTCGCCGGCGCCGTCGGCGCGGGGACATTCGGAAAAGCCTGATCGAGCACCGACCGCGGTGCGCGGCTCCGCGATGATGCGAGCGAGAGAAGAAATGCGAAGAAAAGAAAGAGCCCTCCGCACCACCAACTAGCTTTCGTGAGGAGATTGCCCGTTTGACGCGTTCCAAAGAGCGAGCTTGCGGAGCTACTCACACCGCCGAATGTGGCAGCAAGGCCTTGACCCTGGCCGCTCTGAAGCAGGATGGCAAGGATGAGAACAAGACTATCGATTATGAGGAGCACCATCAGGAGAGTGTACAGCATTTTGCGAGAGACTCGAGTGTGAGGCGGGCGGTGTAAGCTTCAAATATCACTGGACTTAGCAGCTTCCGTCAAGTGCGACAAATCTCAGCCCAAGCTTCCGGATCGAGACAGGCGCTGCCGACGAGCAGCCCATCGACGCCATCAGCGCTCAAGAGTGATTTCGCGTTCCCACGATTGACGCTGCCGCCGTAAAGAATCGGTGTCCGATCGGCGTCGGCTTTCGGGTTCTCCCGCAGCGTCTGACGAATGACGCGATGCATCGCCGAGGCATCGGCCGGCGTCGCGCTCCGCCCCGTCCCGATCGCCCAGACCGGCTCATACGCGATGATGAGATCTGTCTGCGCCGCGAGCTCGTCCATTCCCACCGTCAGCTGCTCGACGACGATTGCCTCGGCGTCACCCATTTCCCGCTGATCGAGCGTTTCGCCGATGCAGAGGACGGGAGTAAGTCCGAAGCGCGCGGCGACGACGGTCTTTCGAGCGGCTTCGACGTTCGTCTCGGCGAAGATGTGCCGTCGCTCCGAGTGGCCGACGAGCGCCAGTCGCGCGCCCGCGTCGCGCGCCATCGGAGCCGAGTTCTCGCCGGTAAACGCGCCTTTTTCCTGCGTCCAGATGTTCTGAACGCCGAGCAGGATGTCGCTGCGATCGGCGCGTGCATCACGGACAGTGGTCAGCGAAAGTGCCGGCGGGAAGAGCGCGACGGTGCGATCGTCGTGCGGTGCGAAGAGGCGCAGAAAGGCCGCGATATAGGCACGGGCCTCAGTCGGCCCGTGATTCATCTTCCAGTTCGCGAAGAAGAGCGGTCGTTTCATCATGCGGCTCGACTGCCTCCTCCTGGCCGATCGTCGAGCGCAGCGACGCCGGGCAGCGTCTTGCCTTCGAGCAACTCGAGCGATGCTCCACCGCCTGTGGACACGTGACTCATCGCACTATCGAGTCCGAGCTCGGCGACGGCCGCGGCAGAGTCGCCGCCACCGACGATAGTTGTCGCACCGCTCTTCGTCGCCCTGGCCATCGCTTGCGCGACTGCGCGAGTGCCGGCGTCGAATGGTGGCTTCTCGAACACTCCCATCGGGCCGTTCCAGACGACGGTCTTCGCGTCACCAATGATCTTCGCGAAGGCCTTCGCGCTCTCGGGGCCGATGTCGAACATCCCTTCGCCGCTCGGAATTGCCTCGCGGTTAACGGCGTGCGCGTGTACGCCGTCGTCGAGCTTGGGCGCCACGCAGGCGTCCACCGGAAGCTCGAGCTTCTTGCCGCCGCGCGAGAGCAGTTGCTTCGCCATGTCGACGCGATCGGCTTCGACGAGCGATTTACCAGTCTCTAAACCCATCGCCTTGAAGAACGTGCAAGCCATCGCCCCGCCGATGATCAAGCGATCAACCTTCGGCAGCAGGTTCTCGATGACGTCGATCTTTCCGGAAATCTTCGCGCCCCCGAGCACCGCGACGAACGGTCGCTTCGGATCGGCGACGGCGGCGCCGAGATATTGGAGCTCCTGCTCCATGAGCAAACCCGCAACAGCGGGCTTGAGGCAACGGGCAACGCCTTCCGTCGACGCGTGTGCGCGGTGCGCGGATCCGAACGCGTCGTTCACGTAGAAGTCGCCGAGTTCCGCGAGCGCGCGCGATAGGCGCTCGTCGTTTGTCTCTTCGCCGCCGAGAAATCGGGTATTCTCGAGGAGCACGACGGGCGGTCCCTTCTTCGTCGCCTTCATCGCTTCGTCCGTGTCCGTGCTCTCCACAAATTGCACCTGTTCGTTAGGCATCAACTCCTGGAGACGACGCGCGACGGGCTCGAGCGAGTACTTCGCCTCGGGTTTTCCTTTTGGTCGGCCGAGGTGAGAGAGCAGGATGACGCGCGCGCCCCGATCGCGCAGATACTTGATCGTCGGGAGCGCGGCGCGAATGCGAGTATCGTCGCCGACACGACCATGCTCGTCGAGCGGCACATTGAAATCCACGCGAACCAGAGCGCGCTTCCCGCGCAGATCCGTATCGCGTAAGTCGCGAATGGTTTTCTTATTCATGTAGAATGGGGCCAGGGACGAGGGTCTAGGTTGGGGCTTTCAATTCTAGCCCCTATGCCCTAGCCCCTAGCGATTAATCGCCTAACTGACGACCAACGAAGCGCAGCAGATCAACGCATCGGCTCGAGTAGCCCCACTCGTTGTCGTACCAGCCCGACACCTTCAACAACGTACCATCCACGACATTCGTGCTCTTCGCGTCGAAGATGCACGACGCTGGGTTGCCGATGAAATCGGACGAGACGAGTTCCTCCTCGGTGTACTCGAGAATGCCCTTGAGCGCACCGGATGCCGCGCTACGGAACGCATCGTTGATCGCGTCCACCGTCACCGGCTTTTCAACGACCACCGCAAGATCCGTCAACGAGACGTCAGGTGTCGGAACACGAATCGCGATGCCGTCGATCTTGCCTTTGAGCTCGGGGATCACGAGCGACGTCGCTTTCGCCGCCCCCGTCGTTGTCGGAATGATCGACATCGCCGCCGCCCGCGCGCGGCGCAGATCCTTGTGTGGCAAATCGAGCACATTCTGATCGTTCGTGTAGCTGTGGATCGTGACCATCGACCCTCGCACGAAGCCGAACGCGTCGCGTATCACTTTCACCATGGGTACCAGACAATTCGTGGTACACGATGCATTCGAGATGATCGCGTGCTTTGCCGCGTCGTACTTCTTCTCGTTGACGCCGAGCACGATGGTGATGTCCTCTCCTTTCGCCGGCGCAGAAATAATCACCTTCTTTGCGCCGCCGTCGATGTGCTTCCTTGCGTCGCTCGCGTTCGTGAACCGACCCGTTGATTCGAGGACAATGTCGATACCCAAATCGCGCCAGGGCAGCTTCCCCGGATCCTTTTCGGCGAGCACTTTGATCGGTTCGCCATCGATGACAATCGAGCCGTCGCGTGCCGCGACATCGCCCTTGTACGTGCGGTGCACGGAGTCGTACTTGAATAGATGCGCAAGCGTCTTCGTGTCGGTGAGATCGTTCACGGCGACGAACTCGAGGTCGCTCTTCCCTGATTGCTTCGCCGCGCGAACAACCTGACGTCCAATCCTGCCAAAGCCGTTGATGCCGACGCGAATGGCCATCCCGATCTCCTCGTTCTGTTAGAGTCGATCGCCGATTGCCGGCGCCCGACCAAAGGTGACGTAACTGATCATGCGAACGCCGGCCTCGTGGAGCACGGCCGCGCACGCGTTGAGTGTCGCTGCGGTCGTCACGACATCGTCGACGAGGACGACGTGCGCTCCGCGCAATGTCGTTCGCGCCGCTGCTGTCGCCGAAAACGCGCCATGTACGTTCCGCACTCGCTCCTCCGGTGTCAGGCGCGTCTGCGTTTGCGTCGAGCGGGATCGCACCAGCATGTCGCAGCGCATCGGCACCTTCCACAGCGGCGCGAGCGCACGCGCCAAACACTCACTCTGATTGTAACCACGCTGGCGCTGTCTGGAAGCGGCAAGCGGCACCGGCAACAATGCAGCACGCTCTTCGATCACATCGACGGGCCAGTCGAGTCGCGCCATTCGCTGAGCGGCGCCCTCGGCGACGCGAGACCAACCCTCATATTTGAGTGAGTGGACGATGCGCTGTCCCGTGTCAACCGTCGCCCAGCAGACGCTGCGGGCCGACCTCACGTATGGCGGAAGGCTCGCACACCAGCGGCAAGCGTGACCGCTCGCTGGATGCCCGCAGCGCGAGCAGCGCGGCAGCGGTAGGAGGCGAAGGCGCGCCCAACATCTGCCGCAGATAATGCCTGGCTCGGCGGCATCGACGGCTCGCCCGCAGCCGGCGCAATGAATCGGGAGTACGAAGTCGGCGAGCGCCGAAAGGGCAGCGCGCGCCGACCTGAGCCGATGCGCGAGGGCGCCTAGCGCACCGCCGACCACATGGCGTCCCGGTCGGGCGGAAATCCAAACCACCGCTCGAACGCGGCAGCACCCTGCTCGATGAGCATTACGAGACCGTCGCGCGCGCGAAGTCCGCGAGCACGTGCAGCACGGACCCACGCCGTTTCGCCACGACGATAAACGAGATCCAATACGGCAGCGTCGGCACGGAGCGCTTCCGGATCGATCGGCAATTCGTCATTGCGCAATCCAACGGAGGTCGCATTCACGACAAGATCGCTCTCGCTCGCCAATCTCTTTGGATCACTCACGGTCGCCACGGATGAAAATCGCGCACAAAGCGCGTCGGCCCGGCTCGCGGTGCGGTTGCTGACGAGCGTGCGACTATGCGGCCACGCCGACACGGCGGCGACGACCGCTGCCGCGGCGCCACCGGCGCCCAGCACGCCGACGGTGAGTTGGCTCGGCTCGCGATCGAGCAGCTGGCGCACTGCGGCATTGAAGCCCTCAACGTCGGTATTGTCGCCGACAAGTTCACCGCGCTCGAACCAGAACGTGTTCACTGCACCGACTTGCTGCGCGACCGACGTGAGGCGGTCACACGACTCGTACACCTTTTCCTTGTACGGGATGGTGACATTGCCCGCGGCGCCGTGCGCGGCAAGCTCCTCCAGCGTGTCGTCGAGCGCGCTGGCGGGTACGTCGAGCGTCTCATAGCGAAGCGGAAGCTTCGCCTGCTCGAGCGCGGCGTTCTGAAAGAGTGGCGAGAGTGAATGTCCGAGCGAACGGCCGAGCAGGACTAGCCGCCCCGGCCGCTTGATCACGTCGTCCCCGACGAGCGCTCCGCCATGATTCGATCCATTACGCGCCGGATCTCCTCCTCCAGCTCGTCGGTCGTCGCGCGATAGACATCGAGCTCGGCGCCGACCGGATCGCTGATCGGTCGCACCGACGCACCATACGACGCGAAGTCGGACAGTAGGTACGACTTGCCGCTCCCTCCAAGCGCTTCGATACGCTCGAGGTGATGCGGCCCCATCGCGAGAATGAGATCGGAGCTGGTCACCAAATCACGGCTGAGAGACTGCGCCCGATGGCTGCTCAGATCCATGTTGCGCTCCATGCCGACGAGCAGCGATCCATCGGAAGCCGGCGCCCCATCCCACGCGCTCGTTCCCGCGCTGGACACTTCGACATCCTGGAGCCCGCGCTCGATACTGATTTTGCGCGCGATCGCTTCCGCCAGCGGGCTGCGGCACGTGTTGCCGGTGCAGACAAACAAAACCTTCATCCGATCACGCGTCTCCAATCAGGTTGGGCACACTGTCACGTAATACCGCGGCCGGAATTGCTCCAGGACGAATGACTCGCGCTCGACGACCCGTGCAATCCACGACCGTAGACGGCGGGGATGGTGTCAATCGTCCGCCGTCGAGTACGCGAAGCTGTCCCCGCGCTATCGCATCGCCCCACTGCGTAAGAATTTCTCCCGCTGAAGTAGCTGGCGGAACCCCCGGGCGATTCGCGCTCGTCGAAGTGATCGCGTCGCCGTGGGCGCGGATCAGACGCGAAATCCCAAGATGACTGGTCCAGCGGACTGCGATGCCGCCTTCGGGACCGCGTAGTCTTTCCGGTACCCGCTTCTCGCCGCCGGGAACAACAAGTGTCAACGGCCCAGGCCAGTGGCGTGCGGCGAGGTTCGCCGCATAACTCGGGAGTGCCAGATCGAGGCGCTCGAGCATATCGCTTCCAGCGACGAGCAGAAGAAACGGCTTTCCCGGTGGACGGCGCTTCATCTCGACCAGCGCGTCGACCGAGTCCCGATCGATGGCGCCCCCGAAGCCGTAGACCGTCTCGGTTGGATACGCGAGCACACGACGCATATCGAGGTGCGCGAGCGCAAGACGCAGCGCCGACATGACTTCTTCGGCCGACCAGAATGGCACGGCAAGCGCGTCGCGGCGCAGCGCCGTCACTCGGTCGACCTCGCGAGCGCCTCGATCCGCGCGAAGTCTTCCTCCTCGGTGATTTTCAATGCGCGCTCGCTGCCGCGCACGACAGCGACGTGAATGCCGAGGCGCTCGCAGAGCGCGGCGTCGTCCGTCGTGGAAAGCTTGGCTTTCGCGGCCTCCCGATGCGCGCGCACGATCACCTCGCGCGGAAATCCCTGCGGTGTTTGGGCGCGCCACAGCGAGGAGCGATCGAGGGTGCGCGTGATGCGATGAGACGCGTCGACTTCCTTGATCGTATCGGTGACGGGCAGCGCCGCAATCGCCGGTTCGCCACTCCGAACGTGATGGACGACGCGATCGATCGTCGCATTGTCCACCAGAGGCCGCGCCGCATCGTGAACGAGCACGATGCTCGCTTCGTCAGGCAGATCGTCGAGACCGTTCGCGACCGACGCCGTGCGCGTCTCGCCACCGGGCGCGATCATCAGCCGGCTGATATCGCACTGAAAGATCCATGGCGGCGGATCGCCTGCATAACGATTCGGTAACACGCAGACGACGCTCACGACGTCGGGTCTGGACATAAAGGTCTGAAGGCTGTGGAGCAGCATCGGCTTGCCCGCGACCCAGCGCAGCTGCTTGAGCTCTCCGGCCCCCGCTCGCGTACTTGCGCCCGCGGCGACGATGACGACGCCGATGTCGCGATGAGCGGACTCGGGCGAATGCGTGGCGTCCCCGGCGCCGCTCACGCGAAGAGGCGCTGAAATAGATCGGCGATGGTGCGGACGCCGATCACCTGCGTCTCGCGTGTCGCCGCGACTCGCTTCGGCACGCCGCGCTCGGCGACATACACACGCGTCATGCCCATGTTCGCTGCTTCGGCAACGCGTCGCTCGATCTGAGAAACCGGCCGTACCTCACCGCCCAGCCCCACTTCACCAACGAACACGGCATCTGCCGGCAAGGGACGCTCGTAGACACTCGAAGCCAACGCCGTGGCGACGGCGAGATCGCCGCCCGGCTCCTGGAGCCTAACGCCGCCCACCACATTCAAGAAGACATCGAGCGCGGCGAACGAGAGACCGGTGCGCTTGTCGAGCACCGCGAGCAAGAGGGCAAGGCGACGACCATCGTAACCTGTCGCGACGCGTTGCGGCGTGCCGAAACCTGCTTTCGCCGCGAGCGCCTGCACTTCGATCAGGACGGGGCGCGTTCCCTCGAGCAGCGCGGTGATCGCGCTGCCCGACGCGTGGCTATTGCGATCGCCAAGGAAGAGCTCCGAGGGATTCTGCACGGGATCGAGTCCGGTTTCGGACATGCGAAACACGCCGATCTCGTCGACGGAACCGAAGCGATTCTTGGTCGCGCGAAGCACCCGGTGATCCAATGTGCTCTCGCCCTCGAAGTACAACACGGTATCGACGATGTGTTCGAGGGTCTTCGGTCCCGCGATACCGCCGCCCTTGGTGACGTGGCCGACGACGAACACCGTCGTCCCGCTCTCCTTTGCGAAGCGCATCAGCCGCGCGGCGCACTCGCGAACTTGCCCGACGTTGCCCGGTGCGCCCTCGAGATCGGCGGTGAAGATCGTCTGAATCGAATCGACGATCAGCGCCGACGGCGATACTGCACTCGCGGTCGCGAGTATCGTCTCGAGATTCGTCTCGCTCAGGAGTTCCACATCCCCTGCGTCGCTACTCAATCGGTCGGCGCGAAGCTTCACCTGCAACGGCGACTCTTCGCCCGAGGCGTACAACGCGCGATGTCCGCTTCCCTGCAGTTGGGCTGCGACCTGAAGCAACAGGGTCGACTTGCCGATGCCTGGCTCGCCGCCGATCAGGATCATCGAGCCGGGCACGATGCCACCACCGACGACGAAATCGAACTCGTCGAGACCCGTTTTCCAGCGTTTCGCCTCCGAGCCGCTGACGTCGCGCAAACGAGGAGTCGTTGCGACGCTTCCACCCTCACCTAACGAGCGCGCGCCGCCGATCCGGCGCGCGGACCCACCACTCGCCACCGCGACCTTGGGCGCGACCATCTCTTCGACGAGGGTGTTCCATTCACCGCACGTATCGCAGCGCCCCTGCCACTTCGAGTACTCGGCGCCGCATTCGGCGCAGCGGTAGACGGTCTTTGTCTTGGCCATGTCTTGGTGCGCGACGGACGAGGGTCTAGGGACATAGGGGCTAGGTGCCGACCCTAGGCTCTAGCCCCGAGGCTCTAGCCCCTAGGCTCTAGGCTCTAGCCTCTAGCCTCTAGCCCCTGGGCTCTAGCCCCTCACTGATCCTGCGGCCGCTTGGAGTAGTTCTCAAACCGCGTGTACTGCTTATGGAAATGTAGATTGACGACGCCCGTTGGACCGTTGCGCTGTTTGCCGACGATCACCTCGGCTTTCCCTTCGAGCGAGTTACCGTCCCTGTCCACGGGACCGTCGTACATCTCCTGCCGGTACAGGAACATGATCAGGTCCGCGTCCTGCTCGATCGCGCCAGACTCGCGGAGATCCGATAGCTGCGGGCGCTTGTGCTCGCCAGTGCGTTGCTCCGGCGCACGCGAGAGCTGGGACAGCGCAATTACGGGAACGCTCAATTCCTTCGCCAACGCTTTGAGCCCGCGCGAGATCATGCTGACTTCTTGCTGCCTGCTTTCCGAGTTGGAAGGTCCTTGCATGAGCTGCAAGTAGTCGACGATGACCATCTTCACTCCCGACTCCGCCTTGAGCCGGCGTGCCTTTGATCGCATCTCGAGCAGGGTGATGCCCGGCGTGTCGTCGATCCACACCGGTGCCGAACTTAGTATGCCCGCCGCGCGCGCGAGGCGCGGAAAATCATCGTCACGGAGCATTCCCTTGCGAAGACGCTGCGCGTCGATGCGCGCTTCTGCTGTGAGCATTCGCTGAACGAGCGATTCCTTGCTCATTTCCAGCGAGAAGAAGGCGACCGGCACCTGATCGACGATCGCAGCGTGCTGGGCGACGTTGAGGCAGAACGCGGTCTTTCCCATCGATGGACGCGCGGCGACGATGACGAGATCGGCCGGTTGGAAGCCCGACGTCAGGTCGTCGAGGTCGTTGAAACCGCTGGCCACACCCGTGACCGTGTTACCGCCGTGCTGGAGCGCCTCGATCCGCTCCATCGTCGGCCACAGCAGCTCCTTGATGCGCGTGAAGCCTTCGCGTGCGCGTGCCTGCGCGACCTGGAAGATCTTTGCTTCCGCGTCGTCGAGCAGCTCGAAGCTCGTGAGCTGGCTCTCGTAAGCTTCCTGCACGATGACCGTCGAGACTTCGATCAATCGGCGGCGGAGGGCCTTTTCCTTAACGATCTGCCCGTGGTAATCGATATTCGCCGCGGTCGGCACGACGTCGACGAGAAAGCCGACGTAATCCTTGCCGCCTGACGACTCGAGCTCACCGCGACGTGACAGTTCCTCGCAGAGCGTCAGTGGATCGACGACTCCGCCGCGTTCCGTAATCGCGACCATCGCACGGAAAATCCGTCGATGACGCTCCGCGTAGAACATCGTGTCGTCGACCGTCTCCGTGGCGCGCAGGACCGCATCCTGGTCCATGAGCATCGCGGAGAGGACGGCCTGCTCCGCGTCCTCGGAGTAGGGGGGACGACGATCGCGATAGGGATCACGCGCCGCTGAGGGCGCGATCGAGTATTCGACGGGCGAGCTGGACATCTTCCCAGGTGGGGCGCTTCCAAGCGGGATTTCTGAGAAGCGCGGCGGGGTGATACGTGACGATCAGGGGAACCCCATAATAGCGATGAATCTGTCCCCGCAGCTTGCCAATGGAAAGTTTTGTGTCCAACAGCGTCTGCGCCGCGAACGTGCCGAGCGCGACGAGCACCTTCGGTCGAATCAACTCGATTTGACGTACCAGATAAGGGCTACACGCGGAAACCTCTTCGGGACGCGGGTTTCGGTTTCCCGGCGGCCGATGTTTGAGCACGTTGACGATGAAGACGTCTTCACGCGAAAACTTGATGGCCGCCAAAATCTTCTCGAGCAGCTGACCTGCCTGCCCAACGAACGGGCGTCCGGTTTCGTCCTCGGTCGCGCCTGGAGCTTCGCCAACGAGCATGAAGTCCGCGTTGGGATTCCCTTCTCCGGGCACGGGATTCTTCGCCGTTGCATAGAGGGGACAACGGGTACACGTCGCAATCGCCTTCTCGATTGAATCGACCGTGTCCAGACTCGGACCGCCCGAGCCGAATAGATCGCGCGAGGTCGTTCCCACGACAATTCCTGCTGGCGCGAGCTGGCCTCCGACCTCGGGCGTCGAGGCGGGAATGCCGCGATCTGCGGATGGTCGCCCTCCTTTTTTGTTTGGCTCGGCTCCCGCGGCGCGGAGCGCGGCGCGCCAGTCGTCGGGCGGAGAGTTCTCCGGCTGCCTAACGTCGCTCGGCTCGAAAGCCTGCTTCGCTGCCGGCTGACGGGCTCCCACGATCCGGAGTGCCTCCTCGACGCTGAGAGCGTCGAGCACGAGCTCACGCTCGCCGAGCTCGCGGCGCTGCTCCAGATATCGGCGTAACTGCTCTCTAGGATCGGTCACGAATGAGCTTCTCCACCCGATCGAGGATCTCATCGGCGACGTCATCCTTCGACAGAAGGGGAAGGACTTCATCCTTTCCGTCGCGACCGATGAGCGTCACGCGGTTCGTGTCGACCTCGAAGCCCGCGCCGGGCTCGCGCGCGTCGTTGACGACAATGAGGTCGAGCGCTTTTGCGTCGAGCTTCTCTCGCGCGCCGCGGACGACGTCATCCGTCTCGAGCGCGAATCCAATGATCACCGCGTCCTTCGCGCGTGCCTTACGAGTGCTCGCGAGAATATCCAGTGTCGGCGTCAGCGCGACCGATTTTGGTGCCGACTTCTTCTTGATCTTCGACGGCGACGGTTGCTCCGCGCGAAAATCAGCGGGCGCCGCGGCCATGATCAGTGCTTCTGCCTTCGGCAGCTCCTGCTCGACCGCTTCCGCCATCTCCTCCGTCGTCTCTACTTCACGTGTGGCGACGCCGACGGGCGCGCTCACGCTCATCGGACCGGCGATCAGCGTGACATCGGCGCCTCGACGCCAGGCCGCAGCCGCGATCGCGACACCCATCTTGCCGCTGCTGCGATTCGAGATGAAGCGCACGGGATCGATCGCCTCGCGCGTCGGGCCGGCCGTAACGAGAATGCGCCGATCGCGCAGCGATGAATCGGTCTCGAGGAGCCGCCCGACGTGTGCGAAGATCGTCTCCGGCTCGGGCATCCGTCCCGGACCGCTTCCCTCACCGGCGGCGAGCATTCCTTCTTCTGGTTCGAGAATCCGATAGCCGAGAGATTCGCGCAGATGCGAGACGTTTTCTGCCGTCTGCCGGTGCGCCCACATTGCATCGTTCATCGCCGGAACGATGAGCACCGGCGCCTTGGTCGCCAACAGTACGGCGGACAACAAGTCACCTGCCTGACCGGCCGCGGCGCGCGCGATGAAATCCGCGGTCGCGGGTGCAACGACGATCGCGTGCGCCTCGCGGGCAAGTTTGATGTGATCGAGCGCGCGGCCGGCGTCGAAGAGACCGGTGTGCACCGCGCGCCCGGTGAGCGCCTCGAACGTGACGCGGCCAATGAACTCCGCGGCGCCGGCTGTGAGCACGACGTCCACTTCGGCCCCAGCCTTGCCTAACAAGCGCGCGAGCCACGCCGACTTGTAGCTCGCGATGCCGCCGGTGACGCCAAGCAGGACGCGACGCCGGTCGAACGGCCGCATTGGCGAAGGCGGGGTGACGCGCTACTCCGCGCGGCGGCGCGGCACCACGCGATAGACGATGCTGCCCGTCGCCAGCTCCTCCATCGAACGCGTGGTCAGCTTCTTCTCGCGCGTCGACGACCGATCGCGGGGGAACTCGTTGAGCACGCGCGCGTGCTTCGCGGCAATGAGCACGCCGAGATACTTGTTCGCCGCCTTGTCCTTCCCGACGAGATCACTGGGAGTAAAAACGCGCATTGATGACTCTCGCTGAATAAATGAAAAAAACGCTCAATTCCGTAATTCACGTTCCAGACGCTGCACGAGGGCCGAGACCTGATGTCTCAACCCTGACACGCGCTCGCGTCGTAAGACTTCCGCATCGATGATCGACGACACCCGCGCGACTGCTTTGGACAGGTCGTCGTTGACGACCACGTACTGGTACAGATCGACTGCCTGGAGCTCCTGAAGTGCCGACTGCAATCGCCTCGCCAGCTGATCCGGCGACTCCGTTCGACGCTGGCGCAACCGCTCCAGCAATACTTCCGCCGACGGTGGCAGGACAAAAATCGTCACAGCTTGCGGAAACGCTCGAACTAACTGCTGCGCTCCCTGAACGTCGATGTCCATTACCACGTGCTTCCCCGCCCCGAGAACCCGCTCGATCTCCGACCGCAACGTGCCGTACATATTGTCGTGCACCTGCGCCGATTCGGCGAATTCGCCGTGGTCGCGCCGACGCTCGAAGTCCGTATCGGAGAGGAAATAATAATCTCTCGCGTCCACTTCTCCGACCCTTGGGGCACGAGTCGTACACGAAACCGAGTACCCGAGGTCCGATCGCTTCTGGAGCAGTTCCCGGGCGATCGTCGTCTTCCCGCCGCCGGACGGCGACGAAAGGATGATCGGGAACGGATTCACTCCAGATTCTCCACCTGCTCCCGAATCCGCTCCAACTCCTCCTTGATAAGGAGCACGTCCTGGAGCATCGCGGCGTCGTTCGCCTTGCTCCCGGTCGTGTTCGCTTCTCGCAACAACTCCTGAAGCAGGAAGCCGAGCCGCTTACCTACCCCGTCGCTCGGAGCGCTTTTCAGCGCTACCCGGAACGCGTCACTATGGGAGCGAAAGCGTGAGACCTCTTCGCTCACGTCCAAACGATCGGCGAGAATCGCGATCTCTTGCGCGAGTCGCTGGTCATCCAGCGTCACTCCACCTGCCAGTTCCTGAACCGCCTGCCGCAGACGATCGCGTTGTTCCACCAGCCGCGTCGGTGCCCGCGCTGCGATCCGGTCCACCGCCTCTTCGATGAGCCGCAGTCGCTCCAGGACGTAGGCCGCGAGCCGCTCGCCCTCCGCTACGCGCATCGCGTCGAGCGCCGACACCGCACGTGAGACAATGTCAACGAGCTCCTGCGCACTGCCCGCGGCTTCCGCGCCGTTCTCATGCGATCCCAGAACGTCTGGAAGACGCAGAATCGTTCCAACGTCGAGCGTCGGCTCGAGGGCGTAGCGCTGCTGCAGCCCCCGCAGCTGCTCGACATACGCCGCGAACCGCGCCTCGTCGATGCGTCCTTCCGCTTGCTCGCGTGCGATGCGCGCGATGAGCGTGACGTGACCTCGACTCACGCCGCGCCTCAGCGCGTCGCGTACGTCGCCTTCCCACTTGCCGAATTCCGACGGAAGCTTGATGGAAGGATTGAAGAACCGGTGATTGACGGATCGCACCTCGACGGCAACCAGCGCCCCGCCGACCTCACCTTCCGCGGATCCGAACCCGGTCATGCTCCGTATCATCGGCAAGCGCCTAAGATGTGCGCTGACAACAACCTTGTCAATTCCAGAACTCCCAGCGCACACCGTAGAACTGGTTCAGCCGCGGCATCAGGTAGCCAGGCACGAGCTCGTACGGCTCGCCACGAATGTCCCGGAACTGATACGTGAAGATCGCACTCACGATCCGGATCTCGAGGTGAAAGTTCCAAACTCGTGAATCAGGCACCGGGATCGCCTGGAAGGCGTTTGCCGTGGTGTCGAACGTCGGAAACAACGTTCGCGATCGGTACTCGTGCATGATCGACGCGAGGATGCTGAAGTTTCCACTCGGGAAGCGACTCAGCCAATTCGTTGAGAGATAGACTTCCGTGCGTGCCTGGTACTGCGGGCGGTAAAAGCCCGCCGAGTCGTTCCAGCGAACGCCGAACGCCTGCATGCGGAGCGCTTTGTAGATCGTCCCGTTGATCTCGGCCATGTAGCCGGTGGCTGGTGTGCCTTCGATCGCGACGTACGGGCGGCCGAACACCCGAGGAGGAACGAGCAACGTGCTATCCCGCCGGATCACGCCTCCTCCGAGCCACAATCCGCCAAAAAGGCGAAGTGCTGCCTCGCCACGAAGAAAGTTTGTCGTGCTGCTCGAGTCGGGTGATTGCCGGTCCTTGCTCGTGCCGGCCGTCGCGAGGACGCTCAGGAACGGCAGCGGCGTTAGGCGCCCGGTGACCTCGGCCCGATTCAGCGAGTCGGGTCCCATTCCCTCGGCGAACGCCGAGACGGAGAGCGGGCCGGTAACGAACTCCACGCGGCCCGAGGGCGTCCAGAGCGTCGGCGCCTTTGCTCGTTTCGTCAGGATAGACGTTAGGCAGACGGTGCACGGAGGTATCGGCGGCGACAAGTTGAGATCGCCGACGCGGTATCGCTCGGCAGCCTCGAGGCGCAGCGGGCCGAGCGTGAGGCCGCTCGATAGTACGTACTGAGCGCGAAAGCGAGTCGTGTCCTTCTCGCGCGTATCGCCGCTCGACAGTCCGAGTCCATTGTTCGATTGATGCGAGATCGTGTAGCCCACCGAGCTGGCCATTGCCTGCATCCATGGGCCCTGCTCAGGGTCGCCATAGCCAAGGCGCAGATATGCATCGGTGCGTGTTGCCGTGAGCGCTGGCACGCTGTCGACCGCTTGCGTGCCGCGAATCGTCTGCGGAGTGATCTCGCCTCGATTGCGGCTCGTGTGCAGCGCGAAGGCATCGAAGCTCCAACCGCGCTTCGCCCAACCAAGTCGGCCGAGTAGCGAAAGCTGATCACTGCTCGGGCTGACGCGGCCCGGTGGTGTCGTGCCGTATTGCTGTGCGCCGACCTGAACACCTTCTCCTCCGCCGAAGCGCTTGCCAAAGTAGCCACGGTAAAGGTTCGTCTGCTGATCGCCGGTGCTGATGTCCGTGCGCGTGTACGGCGTCGTGTGATCGACACGCCAGGTACGTGTATAGACGCGAACCTCCGTTGCGCCCCACTCGATGCGCAGCTCCTCGAGTGTCCAGAGCTGCACCTCGGTGAGGTCGAGCAAACCGCTCGTGCGCTCGTCGACCTCGTCGTATTCGACGCCATCGAAGAAGACGCGGACGCGCCTGACGTCTCCAAGATACGAAGACATCATCGGCGACGCGATCCAACCGGACCTGAGCCCGGTGATGCCGGGAATGCGGTCGAGAAGATCTTGCAGTGTCACTGCGCCGCTCGCGAAGAGCGCCGCCTTGTCGAAGACGAGTGTCCGCCCGATCGCGAGCGGAACGGGCATCGGGGCGCGTGTATACGGCGGCTGAATCGAATCGCGAACGGGCGGTTTCGGACGAATCGAGTCGCGTTTCGCGAGTGAGTCGCGCAGCAGAGAATCCGGCGTCGGCCTCGCGGGGATTTTGATCGCCGCCGAATCGCGGCCGGCCGAGTCACGTTTGACACGCGAGCTGTCGCGCTTCGCGCGCGTCGTGTCGACCTGTGCCTCCGCGGTGCGGTGCAAAATGGCCCCGACCGCCAGGCCGAGGCCGATCAGCAGCAGAAGCCGTCGCGCGCGTGCGATCAGCGCGTCCTTCCCCGCACGAATTCGACGAATGTTCCCACCGGGACGCCCGTCGGACCTCGTGGAATCGTGCCGAGATCTGATTCCGTGTACGCCGTCCCGGCGACGTCCAGATGGACCCAGGGATACTCCTCGGCGAACTCCCTCAGGAACAGCGCGGCCGTGATCGTGCCCGCCGGACGTCCGCCCGAATTCTTGATATCGGCGACATCCGACTTGATGAGCTCTTTGTAATCGTCCCACAACGGCAGCGGCCATCCCGGTTCCCCAGCGCGCTTCCCCGCGTCGAGCACTTCCTGCACGAGTGCTTCGTCGCTTCCCATCACCCCCGTCGCCGTGTGGCCTAACGCGATGACGCAGGCGCCCGTGAGCGTTGCGGCATCGATGACCGCCGCCGGTTTGTAGCGCGCCGCGTACGCCAACACGTCAGCCAACACCAAACGTCCTTCGGCGTCGGTATTGATGATCTCTATGTACTTGCCATTGCTCGCCTGCACGACATCGCCCGGCTTTACCGCCGTTCCCGACGGCATGTTCGTCGTCGAGCCGATGAGACCGACGACGTTCACCGGCAATTGCAACCGCCCGATCGCTTCCATTGCTCCGAGAACGCCAGCCGCGCCGCACATATCGAACTTCATCCATTCCATCCCCTGCGCCGGCTTGATCGATATACCCCCCGAGTCGAAGCAAAGTCCCTTTCCGACGAGACCGACGGGTTTGTCGTTCGGTTTTCCGCGACGGTGCTCGAGGACGATGAGCTTCGGCTCCTGCGGCGTGCCTTGAGCGACGCAGAGAAAAGATCCCATCTTCTCGCGCTCCATCTCCGCCCGGCCCAGAACCGTGACTGTCATTCCATGGCGCTGAGCAATCTCGCGGGCGGTGTCGGCGAGGTAATCCGGCGTGCAGATGTTCCCGGGCAACATCCCGAGCCGGCGCGCCAGCGAGTGACCCTCACCAATCGCGCGACCGGTGGCAACGCCACGTTCGGCCGCCGGCCCGTTCCCGAGGATGAGCGCTTCCTCGAGGGAGTCGCGCACGTCCTCGACGGGCGGCGGAGTTTTGAGCTCTTTGAAGTCCCACGCGCCGGCGTTCAACCCCACGGCGACCGCTTCGGCTTCGGATTCGTTCAACGCACCGGCGTAGACGGCCATCCGTCGCACGCCAAGCCGCGATGCCTGCCGGGCGGCGAGCGCGGCGCCGCGACGCAGCGATGCGGCGCGGTCTTCCGCCTTCCCGATGCCAACGAGTAGCAGGCGCTCGACGCCTGCCGCGGCGCTCGACAGGTGCAACTGCTCGTCGCGAGCGCCCCGGAATTCACGGCGATCGAGTGTGCGGCGAAGAATTCCGCCAAGCCGGCGGTCGAGGGAGTTGAGTGCATCATCAACACCGGCGCTCGACGGGAGGGCGAGAACGAGCAACGGCGTGTCGAGCGCGCCAAAGTCAGCGGCGCGCACCGAGAGGGCGAGACTCATGTAGTGAGAACGAAGTGAGAGGAGCGCGACTCCAAGGGAGCGTGTCGCGAGCGCAGCGAGCGAGGTCTCAAGACCCCATCCCCTTGATTACCTGGTTGCCAAATTCCGACGTCGAAACCTCGGTCGAGCCAGGCATCTGTCGCGCGAGATCGTAAGTAACCCGGCGCGAGCGAATCGCGTTCTCCGTCCCGCGGACGATTCGCTCTGCCACTTCGGTCCACCCCATGTACTCGAACATCATCACGCCGGAGAGGATCACGCTGCCTGGATTGATCTTGTCGAGATTCGCGTACTTGGGGGCGGTACCATGGGTCGCCTCGAAGACGGCCAGCCCGTTGCCAATGTTGCCGCCAGGGGCCATACCGAGCCCGCCGACCTGGGCCGCAGCGGCGTCGGAGACATAGTCGCCGTTGAGGTTCGGCGTCGCGATTACAGAATACTCATCAGGGCGCAGCAGGAGCTGCTGGAACATCGAGTCGGCAATGCGGTCCTTCACCACGACCGCGTCCGCACGCGCACCGATTCCGCCCTTCGACAGATCGGCTTCGGTGACCGTGCTTTCCGCGAACTTCGTCCGCGCGAGATCGTAGCCCCAATCGCGGAACGCGCCCTCGGTGAATTTCATGATGTTCCCCTTGTGCATCAGCGTCACGGAGGGGAGGCAGTGCTTCAGTGCGTAACGAATCGCCATCTCGATCAGGCGCTTCGAGCCGAACTCGGACATCGGCTTGATACCGAGCGCCGAGCCCTCACGAATGTCGACGTCGAAGTTCGAGACGAGGAACTCTCGTACCTTGTTCGCTTCGGGGCTCCCGGCTTTCCACTCGATACCTGCGTATACGTCCTCCGTATTCTCGCGGAAGACGACGATGTTGAGCTTCTGCGGCTCTCGCATCGGACTTCCGACGCCCTCGAAGTAGCGCACCGGACGAATGCAGGCATAAAGATCCAAGACCTGGCGCAGCGTCACGTTCAGTGAACGAATGCCGCCACCCACGGGCGTCGTGAGCGGACCCTTGATCGACACACGGAAGTCCTGCATCGCGTCGACGGTCTCCTGCGGGAGCCAGTCACCATGGTTGGTGTACGCCTTCTCCCCCGCAAAGACCTCCATCCAATGGACGCGGCGCTCGCTCCCATACGCCTTCTCGATGGCGGCGTCGAAGACTCGCACCGAAGCTTTCCAGATATCAGCGCCAGTCCCGTCGCCCTCGACGTATGGGATAATCGGATTGTTAGGCACGCGGAGCGCACCGCCCTCGTAGCCGATGCGTTCACCGCCGGAGGGGACCTTCGCGAACTTGTAGGTTGCCATTCTGTCGAGAGCGGACTGTCTCTGGAAACGCCCGGGTACCGTCCCGCGCGGGCCGAGTAAGCTAGGGAGCCTAGTTTAGAGCGGCAAGCAGAGGTACTTTCGCCGATGCGCGTTGCCGAGCGCGAACTACAACGCGGGAGGAGCGATGCGTGTCCTGCGATCGATAGCCGCCATTGTCGTCGCGCTTCCCCTCAACGCCGCGATCAGCGGCGCACAGACGGCATGGCCGACCAAGCAATGGCCTACGGGCACGCCGCAGTCTGTCGGGCTGAACGTGGCGGTGCTCGACAGCATCAATTCCGAGATCGGCGCGGGTCGCTACGGGTACATCGATCGCATGATCGTGATACGCCACGGGCGACTCGTTTACGATCGCCGCTACCAGCAGGATTACGATCGCGCGTATCGGGACTCGGTGCACGTGCGCGGCGCGCTCAACCCGCATGACTACACGGGTCCGTACAACTACTATGACCCCTGGTGGCACCCGTATTACCGACGCGGCGACCTGCACACGCTGCAATCGGTGACGAAGACGATCACATCGATGGTGATCGGGGCCGCGGTTGCTCGCGGCGATTTCCCCAGCATTGACACGCCCGTGTTGAACTTCTTCGATACGACCACCGTTGCCAACATCGACGTGCGCAAGCGACGGATGACCGTGCGTCATTTGCTCACGATGACGTCGGGGCTGGATTGGAACGAAAGCCTTCCGTACACGGAT
Organism: Gemmatimonadaceae bacterium; assembly: GCA_036496605.1. NCBI lineage: Bacteria > Pseudomonadati > Gemmatimonadota > Gemmatimonadia > Gemmatimonadales > Gemmatimonadaceae > Gemmatimonadaceae bacterium. The sequence goes on from DASXKV010000029.1 coordinate 128,903, forward strand.
CCGAAGAACACGGCAACCGCGCTGGAAGAGAGTGCAGACTGGACCAAGTTCACCATCGATCGTCCGATGTCTGCCGATCCGGGCAGCGTGTTCAACTACAACAGCGGCGCGTCGGCGCTCCTCGCGTACGTGTTCGTGCGCGCGACGGGACACGACATCGAGGAATACGCCGCGCAGCATTTGTTCGCTCCACTCGGCATCGAGCGGTGGTACTGGAAGCGCAGTCCAACCGGGCTCCCCGACACGGAGGGCGGGCTCTATCTCGAGGCGCGTGATCTGGCCAAGCTCTGGTATCTCGTATTGAAAAACGGCAGCTGGGATGGTCGCGAAGTGCTGAGTCGCGAGTGGGTCCGCGCCTCGGTGTCGCCGGCAGTCGCCACGGGGCCTGCGCCAAGCGCGGCTCGCTACGGTCTCTCCTGGTGGCTGTATCCATTCGGCCGTGACAGCACCCAGCTCTATTGGGCCGGCTCCGGATTTGGCGGTCAACTCCCCATCGCTCTGCGTGACGACGACATCGTCGTTGTTTTCAATGGCTGGAACATCCTGCCTGGCCAACGGCGCTTGCCGCTGCGTGCTGTTCTCGGGAGAATCGTGAACGCGCTCGGTGACACCAAAGTGTCTCAGGCCGCTGGCAAACCGCGTCGCTGACACTCTTTCCGGAGGCCGTATGCCCACTGCGGTCGAGCGAGTAGACGCTCACACTTTCGACACCTTCGTCGACGCCAAGGTCAAGTTCAAGTTCAACCCGAACACACGTGACCTGCTCGAAGCGATCCTGCCGTACTACCCCAAGGAGTGTCGCTGTATCAGCGGCTATCTGGACGACGAAGATCAGTTCTGGAAGGTGAACTTCCATTGGGAGCTGCTCGTACGGATGTTGAACAAGGGACTCACTCGCCTCGAGAGGAGCGAGGGGGCGCAGACCCGCATCATCCTTGGTGAGATGATGCGAAACCCGCCGTCACCGCAGCGCGGTTATGTGGACAGTCAGGCGATCGGGGAGCCGCACGATACGAGCTCGCACGCGCTCGTCGTGAAGCGCTGGGAGACGATGAAGATCTGCAAGGCGCAGTTCCGGCTGATCATCGATTCGGCGAATCTCGACAAGCTGATGCCGCCGTCGACGCGCTGGGATCTATCGGTTGCACCGGTGGCCCACCCTGGCACGAGCAAGCATGGAACCGGCTACGCCGTCGACATCATCGGCTTCGGACTGAATCACCGGATCAGGGACATCAGCACAAAGCTCGGCGCGACGCTCGCGTTCGACGAGAAGTCGCATGTGCACGTCGAGTTCGCGGACTTCAGCAAGGGAATAAAGCCTGGCCGCGCGGACTGAGTGCTATCGTTTGCTTAGTGCCCGAGGCGAGACTCGAACTCGCAAGGCCCGAAGGCCGGGGGATTTTGAGTCCCCTGCGTCTACCAATTCCACCACCCGGGCCGATCGCGCAATGTACTCCGTGCCGGCGACTTCCTCAACGCGCAGAGGGTAGAGGGTAGCGGGTAGGGAGTGAACGAACACTCTGCCCGCAACTCTCTGCCCTCTACCCCTCTGGCGGCTTGGCGAGCGCGGAATCCGCGGTTGCACCGCTCTGCCGTCGCATCTGCTCGACGCGCCGGCGCACCTGCTCCTGCAAGGCGGTATAGCGCGCACGCTGCAGCGGCGTCATGAACTGCGCGAGATCGCGCTGCTCCTGCGCGAAGAGCTCCACGCGCTGTTTCTGAAGCTGCGTCAGCTGGTCGAGATATCCCGAGATCTTCGTCTGGTCGGTCTGCGTCGAATCGCGCATCGCGTCGCGCAGTGACAGCCGCGTCTGACGCTCCTGTCGCTGCAATTGCCGGCGCTGCGATTCGAAACGCTGATTGACCGGCACCAGCTGATTCATCTGCGCATCGTTGAGTCCAACGCGCCGACGCGTCATTTGATAGAGCATCTGCTGAAAGCGCCGCTCGAGCTGCGCTCGATTTCCGACCTGTTGGTCGCCTGGCAACTGCCGTCCCGCGCCGGCGCGCGGAAGCGCGACGTCACGACGTGGCCGAAGCTGGGCGTGCGCCGGCGTCGCGCTCTGCGCAAGCATGATCGCTGCGACGGGCAAGAGCGCACGCCACGTCATCAATCGGTGCCTCCTCGGCTGCCGGGGAGCGTAACGCGAACGCTCACTGGCTCCGGCTCCGTCGGCGGCTCCGCGTCAATCGATTGGAGATCGTCGAGTAGCGCGCGGAGATCCCTGTCGCTCAAGTCGCTCACACCACCAGCAGCGGAGAGCTCGGCGGTCGTCGCGGCTGGCGCCGGCGCTGTGTGCGACGGGAGGCGCTCGGAAGACACAGCGTTCTTTGGCGCGCTTACAGACTCCGGCGTCGCTTCGGCGACGACAGGTGCGCTCGGCACTGGCAGCGTGTGCTGACGCGAACGAATCAGGGCGAACGACGCGCTTCCGATCGCGACCACTGCAATCGACGCCGCGATGCGCCAATCCATCCACGTACGGGCCCGCCGTCGCCCCGACGGCGAATGCACGCCCGACGCTGACGCGCGCGTCACGACCACGCGCGCAATCGCCGCGACGTCGACGGCTCGCATGTCTGACGTCAACGCCACGTGCGCTTCACGCAAGATCGTGAGCTCACCGCGGCAATCCGCGCATTGCGCAACGTGCATCATGATGGCTGCACGGTCGCTCGCGTCGAGTCGCTCGTGCAGCAAGTCAGGAAGCCGATCGCGCATTTCCGCGTTGGGACAATCAGTCATCGAGATACTCCTTCACGGCGCGCATCGCGTTATGGTAATGCACGCGTGCCGCGCCCTCCGTCGTGCCGACCAGGTCGGCAATCTCCTTATAAGACAACCCTTGTGCAACTCGCAGCGTGAACACTTCGCGCTGCGTCGGCGAGAGCTTCTTCATTGCTTCTCGCACGCGATTGGCCGCCTCGCCGGCGACCATCGAGTCGAGCGCGTCGTACTCCGTCGCCGCGTCACCTTCCTGCACCTCGACCCGGATTGGCCGTCGCTTCTCGGCGCGTCTGCGATCGAGCAGCAATCGGCGTTCGATGGTGAACAGCCACGTGCGGAACGAGCTCTCGCCGCGGAACCCATCGAGCGAATTGAACGCGCGGACGAAGGTGTCCTGGACGAGATCGTCCGCTTCGTCGATCGCGCCGAAGCTGCAGGCGAACCGCGCCAGCGCCTGGGCGTGACGTGCGACGAGCTCGGTTGCTGCATGCTCGTCCCCGCGCCGCCATCGCGCGATGAGATCCAGATCCGATTGGCCCCCGCCCTCGCCATCGCCACCTCGGGAAGCGTCAGTCATTCGGTCGCGCAGTAGACGTCACGGAAGCTGTTCTCGTTAAGGCCGTCTTGACCTCTTTTGCGCATTCCTGGCCCTCGGAGCGGCTTCCGCCTGACGGGCGCGGCGGTGAATAATACTGCGAATGCCTACCTCCAGACGGGCCGCGCAACGCATCGGTCATCGCGGCGCGCCGCGTGAATTCCCCGAGAACACATTGCCCTCCTTCGCGCGCGCCATCGAGCTCGGCGCGGACGCGGTCGAGCTCGACGTTCACGTGACAAGCGACGGTGTTCCCGTCGTGCACCACGACCCCGATCTGACATCTGGCGCTAGCAGGGCAAAGCGCCCGATCGTGTCGATGGCGTGGCGCGAAGTCGCGCGCGTCGAAATAGCGCCCGATGTATGTGTGCCGAGTCTCGAGCAAGTGCTCGCCTTCGCGGCTGGCCGGGCGATGGTCTACGTCGAGCTGAAAGGTCGTGAGGTCGAAGAGCGAACGATCGGGGTGATTCGTGGGAGTCACGCAGCGTGCGCCGTGCACAGCTTCGATCACGCCGCGGTCGCGCGCGCGGCCACGATCGCTCCCGAGCTGCGACGAGGCATCCTGTTCGACGCGTATCCCGTCGACGTCGCGCGATCGATGCGGAATGCTTCGGCCCTGGATGTGTGGCCGCAGTGGGAGCTCATCGACGCGTCGCTCGTCGAGCGCGTGCACGCCGCGGGCGGTCATGTAATCGCGTGGACGGTCAATGGCACCGCGGACGCGGAGCGCCTCATCGCACTCGGCGTCGATGGATTGTGCGGAGACGACATCCGGCTGCTGCCGTGACATCTAGCGCGTCGTCGCGACCGGCCTAGCTTCCTGCGCCGAACCTGAGCTCGTCAATCGGACCCGCGCCTGGAGAACCTCGGTCACATGCGATTCACGTTCACGATGGTCGCGTCGATCGCGATCGTTGCCGGCTGCTCGTCGGGAACGCGCACGACGCAAAGCTCACCAACGCCTGCCCAGGCCCAACCAGCGCCGAGCGTTGCTGCCGCCGCGGAAACGCGCCGCGACAGCGCCGTGCCGCGCACGACTGCCGCCGGCGCCGGTGCCCTTTCGGCGCCTAACGCCGATCCCTTCCCGAGCACCTATCGCCCATTTGCATCCCGACCGACGGTCATTCGCAACGTCACGATTCTCACTGCCGCCGGCCCGACGATTCGCGGTGGCGCGGTACTCCTTCAAAACGGCAAGATCGCGCAGGTCGGCGCGAGCGTGAACGCGCCAGGTGACGCCATCGTTATTGACGGCACGGGCAAATACCTAACGCCCGGGATCATCGATGACCACTCGCACATCGGCGCTGGCGGCGTTCCCTCTGAGCAGGGGGCCAATACCGACGACGTCAACGAGGCGACCAACCCGGTGACGGCGCAGGTCTGGGTCGAGCATTCCGTGTGGCCGCAGGACCCGCAGTTCCCGCGCTCCCTCGCCGGTGGTGTGACGACGCTTCAAGTCCTCCCCGGCTCGGCGAACCTCATCGGCGGCCGGAGCGCCGTGCTCAAGGTCGTGCCGTCGCGCACCGTGCAGGGGATGAAATTCCCCGGCGCCAAGTACGGACTCAAGATGGCTTGCGGTGAGAACCCCAAACGCGTGTATGCGAATCGCGGTCCCTCGACTCGTATGGGCAACGTCGCCGGCTATCGCGCGGCGTGGATCCAGGCAGAACGATATCGCCGGCAGTGGGACAAATGGAACGAGACGCATCAGGGCGATCCACCACAGCGCGATCTCGGACTCGAAACACTTGCCGAGGTGCTGCGCGGCAACATCCTCGTGCATAATCACTGCTATCGTGCCGACGAGATGGCGCAGATGATCGACATCGCGCACGAGTTCGGCTACAAGATCCGCTCATTCCATCACGCGGTCGAAGGTTACAAGATCGCCGATCTGCTCGCGCGCGAGAACATCGGCGCGTCGGTGTGGGCAGACTGGGGCGCGTTCAAGATGGAAGCGGTGGACGCGGTGCGCGCGAACATGGCGCTCATCGACCATGCGGGTGCGCGAACGATCGTTCACTCGGACGACGCGTCTGGTGAGCAAAGACTCAACCAGGAGGCGGCCAAGGGAATGGCCGAGGGAAACCGCATCGGCATACCGATCACCGAGGATCAGGCGATCAAATGGTTGACGATCAATCCGGCCTGGGCGCTGGGCCTCGATGACAAGATCGGCTCGATCGAGAGCGGCAAGAACGCCGACGTCGTGCTCTGGTCTGGTGATCCGTTCAGCGTTTACTCACGAGCGGAGAAGGTCTGGATCGACGGCGCGATGCTCTTTGACCGGCTCGACCCGGCGCAGCGTTGGCGCACGGACTTCGAGCTTGGATTCGTTCCCGACATTGCCGCGGGAGGCCGATAGATGCGAAGCCTAACGAAGCAGCTGGTCCTCGCGCTCGTCATCGCCGCTCCGGCGGGAGCGCAAACGATTGCGATCGTCGGTGGAACGGTCTATCCCGTGAGTGGGCCTGCCATTAGCAATGGCACCGTCGTCATTCGGGATGGACGGATTCTCGCCGTCGGCGCGAATGTGCCGGTGCCCGCAGACGCACAGCGCATCGACGCCGCCGGTAAGATCGTCACGCCGGGCCTCGTGAACGCGGCAACGCAACTCACGATCACCGAGATTAGCGCGGTCAACTCGACTCGCAACTCCTCGGCGCGTGGGCGTGAAGGAATCGCCGCGGCTTTCACCGTTTGGGACGGCTTGAACCCGCTGTCCGTGTTGGTTCCGCCAGCCCGAGCGGCCGGCATAACGACTGTCGTCATCGAGCCGCGCGGTGGCATCATCGCCGGACAAGCCGCCGTGCTCCATCTCGTCGAAGGTGACGCCGCCGACATCGTGATGCGAGCGCCGGCGGCAATGGTTGGCCAGATCGGTGCGCAGCAAGGGGGTGGTGGCGGCGGCGGGCAACAAGCGCTCGTTCAGTCGCGCGGCGAGCTGATGATGCGATTGCGCGAGGTGCTCGACGATGCGCGCGCATATAGCCGTCGAAAGGCCGACTACGAACGTGCTCAAACCCGGCAGTTCGCCGCGAGCCGTGCCGACCTCGAGGCACTCATCCCCGTGCTCGATGGACGCGTTCCGCTCCTGCTCGAGGCGGACCGCTCGAGCGACATCGAGAGTGCGATCAAGCTCGCTCAGGACTACAAGCTGAAGCTGATCATCGGCGGCGGGTCAGAGGCGTGGATGGTTGCGGAGAAGCTGGCAGCGGCGAAGGTGCCGGTGCTCACCGGCGCGATGAACAATATCCCGCGCAACTTCTCCACGCTGGGCACGCGTCAGGAGAACGCGGGCCTGCTTCGTCGTGCTGGTGTGACAGTCGCTCTGATCGGCAACGCCGGGGGCGGCGATGAGGATGCTTTCAACGTTCGCAACGTGCGATTCGAAGCGGGTAATGCAGTTGCGTACGGCATGTCGCGCGAGGATGCGCTGCGCGCGATCACATTGACGCCTGCCGAGATCTTCGGGGTCGCCGATCGCGTCGGATCGTTGCAGCCGGGACGTGATGCCGACGTCGTCGTCTGGTCCGGTGATCCGTTCGAGTTCGCGACGCAGCCGGAGCATGTGTTCATTCGCGGTCGCGAAGTTCACGACGTGACAAGGCAGGACATGCTGGAGCAGCGGTATAGGTCGCTGCCGCCGAGCTATCGGCGACCGTAGAGGGTAGAGCGTAGAGGGTAGAGGGCAAACACAAACCACAGCGTGTCATCCTGAGCGAACCAAGACGGAGGCGGTGAACGCCTTCGACACTTCGCTCGTAACGCCGCGACCCGCGACCCGGAGCTCGCGCAATTTGGGCAGGCGTTCGAGTTTCGCCACGCCAGAGTTTGTAAGACCGTGACAGGCGTCGAACGTGATCCGCTCGAGAGAGTCCATCGTCGAGAGCAATTCCGGTGTACGATCGGTGATTGTCGTGTAGCTGTTGAAGTAGTACGAGAGTCCCGGGAGCTTGGTCAGGTGCTCAGTAGCGGCGTCCGTTGTATCTCGGCAGTACATGAGTACGAGTGATTCGAGTCGCTCACACCGTCCGATGTGACGGTAGCCCGTGTCGGGTATATCCATCGGCATGAGCTCGCGAAGCGACGGAAACTCGGGCAGCGCCGCGACGCCTTCGTCATCGACGTTGAGACAACTCACCGACAATCCACGCAGCTTCGGTATCCTGCTCAGCGCGTGGAAGCCGCGCGTCCGCAGATTGTGGCAGCGTCGGCCCCAGATCATCTCGAGACTGCGCGACTGACTCAAGGCGACCCAGCCATCGTCGCCGGTGGCGGTGTCCTGCGCGCCAAGAAAGCGAAGCTTTGGCATGCGCGCGATCTGCGGCATCCAGTTGTCCTTCGCATTCACGGCAAGCCAGCCAAGGTTCGGCAGCGAGACGAGCGGTTCCATCGCCGCTGCCGTAATAGCCAGATTCGCGTCGTCGAGGTTCAAGCCGAAGAGCCCATCCATTCCGCGCAAATGCTGGATACCGTTATCCGTGAAGCGTCCGCGCAGCGTCAGATAATTCGGCGCGGATCGATAGCTTGTCAGGGCAAATTCGGGCTCGCCGCCCTGCCACGTCTTGAACACCGGCATCTCGTGCAGCATGCGAAGACCGGCATCGTTGACCTCGGTCCCGGTCGTCAGCTCGCGCAAGCGCGGCTTGCCGGCGAGCGAGGCGAGCGCTCCATCGCCGGTGCGCGTGCCGCCGAGATCCACGCGTTCCAGTTGTTGACAGTTTGCTAAATATCGCGCGCCACGATCGCTGATCGCGGTCCAGTGCAGGCCGACCAACTCGAGTGCCGGGAGATCGCGCAGGATCGTCAGGCCGTCATCGGTGACGGCGGTGCCGTCGAGATTGAGTGTTTTGAGTCCGCCGAGCCGACGGAGATGGCGCACGCCGGCGTCTGTCACGCCTTGCGATCCGGCGAGGTCCACTGCGCCCAACGAATCGATGCGACACAGCTCCGCGAGAATCTCATCGGTCATCTGCCCCTCAGCATCGAGACGCAGGTGAGGATGACCGGCGAGAAAATCCATGATCTCGTCCCAGTCGCGCGACTCGAAGACCGGTGGGTCTTCACCCTCGACTGGCTTCCTCACGCGCACCGGCTTCGCAGCGAGCCGGCGTTCCCGTCTGGGCGACTGTGTGAATGAGCGTAGCGCGTCCCAGCTCGGAAACCCGTGCTCCACGGCAACGAGATAGCGAGCGTCGTCGACGGAGAGATCGACGTCGTCGGCTTCATGTGTGGGCCGTTTGCCGAGGTCGAGTTGAGCGTATGTGCGAAACGCCGACCAGGTACGTCGATGCCATGTGTAGCGATAGAGTCGCTCCATCGCCTCCGCAGTCCCGGTGCGATACGCGTCGAGGAGCACGTCGGCCATCGTCTCGTAGCGGGCGAGCGCGGCCTGACCTGTCGCCCGCGCTTCGGCATCGCGTGTCTCGACGACTCGCACGAGCTCTGCCCAGCCGTCGAACCCATACTCGCGCGCGAGGGCCAGCTGCACGTCACGCAGCGTCGGAGCATTAGGCGGATTCTGAATTGCTCGCGCGAAGCGCGCTCGCGCTTCCGGATCGTTGACCCGAAGCGCGGCGAGCCAGCGCTTCGCTTCCTTCTTGAGGCTCTCTAGACTACGGTCGCGTGCGTGCGCGTCGCTCATGGACCTTCCTCCGTATCGCCGGACGGTCCGCTGAGCACCGGCAGGAGAAAGGGATCAACCCTGCGGTTCAGTCGTGCTTCATCGGGTGGGAGAATTCCCTTGCCGCGGACTGGAGGCGCCCCGAGTGCGCGCTGCCCGAACGTTCGCGGGCGTTGGGGGAACCGTCAAGCGGCTGCTTTTCGCTGTCGCTCAACGCAGATGGTCTTATGTGGAGTCGCACGCGCTGCTCGCGCGTGCTCCTGCTCCTCTCCCTCACTCCGGCAACCGCTGGCCGCGCGTCTCGATGGCGAACGGGATCACGAGCAGGCCGAGCCCGAACGCGAGGCCCGTCAGGGCCACCGGGGCGCCTAACGATCCAGCGCGCAGCACCGCCGCGGCCAGCGCGAAGTTCACGGCGGCGCCCACAAATCGGCCGACCGACGTGCTGAACGCGAAGGCCGTTGCGCGGACGCGCGTGTCGTATTGCTCCGGCAGCCAGAGGCTGAATGCCGCGAAGTTGCCGCCGGCGAAACCCATGAAAAACAGGATGACGATGAACGGCACGAGGCCGTCCGGTCGCGAGAGCGCCCAGCCGAACGCGAGGGGGATGGTCACCATCATCCCAGCGAAATAGAGCGCGAGCGTGCGACGTCGCCCCCACCGCTCCGCGAGGATCGGGAGGCAGAGGCAGCCGAGGATCGTGCCGGTGGAGAGCACGGCTGTGCCCAAGGACACCAGCCGCGCCCCGGCCCGCGGCGACATCCCCGCCTGTCGCGCGAGCGTCGTGATGGCCGTCGGCTCGTAAACGGCGCCGGCCCACAGGCCGATGATCGCGACGGTGAGCAGCGTCGCGTTCACGATCGTGCGTCGTCGATACGTCGGGCCGAAGAGCTCCGCGAGCGGGCTCCCGGTGCGCCGCACCGCGGCCGTCTGTACGCGCCTCCAGCGCTCGGGCTCGCGCACCCTCGAGAACGTGAACAGCGACACGATCACAGGGACGAAGCCGCAGAGGAACATCGCGCGCCATCCGTAGCGCGCACCGACGGTGTAGTTGAGCGCCGCGGCGACGAAAAAGCCGAAGTAGTAGCCCGTCTGGAGGTAGCCGGCTCCCATCTTTCGCCGATCCTCCGGCCACGCCTCCGCGACATAGGTGCCGGCCATCGCCCACTCGCCGCCCACGCCGACGCCGGCGAGGAAACGGAACACGCCGAGCTGCCACACCGTCGTCGCGAACGCCGAGAGGCCGGTGAACAGCGCATAGACGAGGATCGTTGCAGCCAGAGAGCGCGTACGTCCAAATCGGTCGGCGATCGGCCCCCAGAGAAATGAAAAGCCCCAGCCGACGAGGAACAGCGCGAACAGCAGCGAGCCGACCGACGCCACGTTCCGCGGCGACGCGTACATCCCCGAGCGTGGCAGTAGCTCGGTGAGCGCCGGCGCAAGCACCAGAGCGTAGATCACCGAGTCCATGCCGTCGAGGAGCCAGCCGGCCCAAGCGGCCCAGAACCCGGCGACCTGCTGCCGATTCAGCGGTGTCCGGGCGCCTCGGCTGGCGGCGGGAGCAGATGCTTCTGGACCTTCCCGAGCGCCGTCCGGGGGAGCGCCTCCATCCGGATGAAGGCGCGCGGGATCTTGAACGACGCCAGTTGGGCGCGGCATAGACGTTCGAGCTCCGTGACGTCGAGGGTGTCGTCGGCGCAGATGTATGCGATAGGGACCTCTCCGCGCGCCTCGTCAGGCAGGCCGACGACGACGGCCTCCCGCACGCGCGAATCCTCCAGCAGCAGCTCCTCGATCTCGCGCGGGTAGATGTTGAAGCCGCCGCTGATGATCAAGTCACCCCGCCGCCCACGAAGGTGATAGTGGCCGTCGTTCGACCGGATCGCGAGGTCACCGGTGCGAAACCAACCGTCGTGGAATGCGGCCGCCGTCGCCTCGGGGCGGCGCCAGTAGCCGGCGAAGAGGTGCGGCGAACGGATCTCCACTTCGCCGACCGCGTCATCGCCCACCACGGCGCCGTCGTCACCGACGAGGCGAGCCGAGACGCCCGGGAGCGGGAACCCCACCGAGCCGGCGCGCCGCTCGCCCTCGTACGGGTTGCTCATGATCATGAGCGACTCGCTCATGCCGTAGCGCTCGAGGATCGTGTGGCCATACCGGGCGCGGAACGCCTCGAGCACGTGCGTCGGCAGTGGCGCCGAACCGGAGACGAAGAGCCGTGCGGCGCGCGCGATCGCCGCGGTCTGCGCGTCGGGAACGACGGCCGGGTCGAGCATTCGCACGTACACCGTCGGCACGCCGAAGACCACCGTCGGCGCGAACGCGGCCATCGCCGCGGGCGTGGCGCGCTGGTCGAACCGCTCGAGCAGGCGCATGCGGCAGCCGCTGAGCAGCCAGCAGTGCACGCCGTTCCCAAGGCCGTGCACGTGGAACAGCGGCAGCATCGCGAGGTAGCGATCGGCCTCGGTGAAGCGCCACACCGTCGCGAGCGTGATGCCGTTCGTCGCCAGATTGTTGTGCGTGAGCACCGCCCCCTTCGCGACGCCGGTGGTTCCGGACGTGTAGATGATCAGCGCTGGATCATCGCCGTCGAGCGACACGTCGGAGCGCGACGCCGGGCGCGACGCGGCGCCGGCGCTCAGCGCGTCGATGCGCCACAGCGTCGCGCTGGCGGGATACGTCGCGTCCGCGTTAGGCATGACGACGGTGGCGACCGGCTCGGCATCGGCGATGATGTGCCGCAGCTCGCGCTCACGGTATAGCGTGTTGATCGGCACGAGCACCGCGCCAAGCCGCGCGCAGGCGAGAAATATGTCGAGGAATGGGGCGCCATTCGGGAGGTTCACGCAGAGTCGGTCGCCGCGGCGAAGTCCGCGCGCCGCGAGCTCAGCGGCCATCCGGTCCGCGCGGGTGTCCACCTCACCGAAGGTGAGGGCGACGACCGAACCGGCGTCGTCGAGATACTCCAGCCCCACGCGATCCGCGCGTCCGCGGAGCGAGGCATCGAAGAGCTGCGTCAGATGCACGGCACGTTCGTTAGGTGGCAGTCCCCGTCTCGCCGAATTAGGGACTGGCCGACTATGGTTTGGAGAGCAGCTTCACTGCATGCTCGGCGAGCGCTTCCATCTGCCGCTCGCGCTGCCGAGCCCACCGGGGCAACCGAACCAAGTTGGCTCCGAACGCGAAGAGTGACATTCCGCCGAACATCGCGAGGATCAGGAGCGCCTTCCCCGGCTTGCCAGCGGCAGCGACCACTGCGCCCATGAGTGCCGACATTCCGCCCAGCACGACCGCGAGTCCGTTGAGGCCGATGGCGTCCTCCTTGAGGGTGCTGAGGCGGAGCTGTTCACCACGCTCGTTAGGCTCGACGGAGATATGCAGGTTGCCCTGCGACCATTGGCGGAGCCCGCCGGAAGTCGTTACGTGCCCCTGCGTTCCGAACGTTGTCCTGAATTCAGAAATCAGTTGCTCCCACTCCCGATCCGTTGGGGCTCGCGGTAACTCGACCACCCGCGACACTCCGACCGGCAGCCCGAAGGACCGCCGCATGGGCGCCGACCTCCCGCGCGCGTCGAGTCTCTCCGCAGCTTGCGCGATTCGTGCTGGCTCGATGCCCGCCTCTTGACCAATGCCCTGGAGCTCATCGAGGGTCAGCCCGCCGGAATCGGCGGGCAGCGCCTGATCGCGCGTTTCGCCCGTCGTCGCGAGACTGAAGATCTCGCGTGCTTCCTCGTCCCCGTATCGACGCTTGGTCATGGCTATCGATTGTACGGTCGCCGCTTCGCACGCGCTACCGTCTCGCCGGCGCCGAAGAGGTGCGAGACGCCGTTCGGCACTTCGCGCCGTTCGGGAGGCCGCCTTCCGCTTCTTGCGGGTGTCGTTACCGCAGGATGCGCTCGCATACCCCGAGCTCGATCGCTCCGTCTGGTACGACATCATCGAGGAGCTGTGCGAGCGCTGCGACGCCGCGCGCGTGCTGCGCCCCTCCCGCAAAAAAGGGAAACGCTCCAGATCCGAAGGTGACCGTTCCAAATCCGAAGGTGACCGTTCCAAATCTGAAGGCGCCGGCGGCAAAAACGTCGGCTCCGCTGCCGCATAGGCAGCATCACCTGCCAACTCGTGAGGCGCTCGCGACAACTCGCGACGCGCCCCGCGCAAAATCGAAGGCGACGCGTGTAAAATCGAAGGCGACGCGCGCTTCACGTGAGTGCACCGGGACAAAGTTGGACACGCCCGTCGCAAGAATGGCAGTCTCCCTGATTCGTTGGCAGGCGCCGGCTGCATTTCACGACACGCCCGTCGCGCCTCACGACAGGACCGAAGCAAAACACGACGCGCCCGCGGCAAAACACGACACGCCCACGGCAAAACACGACACGCCCGCGATTGATTCGCTGGCGCACCACGCATTCCTGCGCATCGACTAGGGACTTTGGCGCGCGCCGTGTTCTCTCTAGTACAGGGGCACTACAACGCGCACGACGCCGGCGGTGAGGGGTCCCGAGTCTTCGCCACGCGCGAGCGAAGGCGGGTGGATCACATAACGACAGGCGTCCAACTGCTTCACACCCAGGAGGGGGACAGTATGAAGGCGAAAGACATTCGGAAGTTCGACATGCTGCGGCGCGTCCAGCAGCTCATGGATGCGTTCGCGGCGGAGCTGACGGTCGTGAATGCGACCCCGGCTCGG